>NZ_AP024987.1:1025000-1325000 GCF_020885515.1 cyanobacterium endosymbiont of Braarudosphaera bigelowii
TTGGCACCTCGATGTCGGCTCATCGCAACCTGGGGCTGTAGTAGGTCCCAAGGGTTGGGCTGTTCGCCCATTAAAGCGGTACGTGAGCTGGGTTCAGAACGTCGTGAGACAGTTCGGTCCATATCCGGTGTAGGCGCAAGAGCATTGAGAGGAGCCTTCCTTAGTACGAGAGGACCGGGAAGGACGCACCGCTGGTGTACCTGTTATCGTGCCAACGGTAAACGCAGGGTAGCCAAGTGCGGAGTGGATAACCGCTGAAAGCATCTAAGGGGGAAGCCCACCTCAAGATGAGTGCTCTCACAGGGTTAACCTGGTAAGGTCACGGGAAGACTACCCGTTAATAGGCACTAGGTGGAAGTCCAGCAATGGATGGAGCCAAGGTGTACTAACAGACCGAGGGCTTGACCTTTTCAATGTTGATTTGTTAACTGCAGTCTTGAGGGTATATGTTAAATACTTTCTGGTGTCTTTAGCGCCATGGACCCACTCCGATCCCATCCCGAACTCGGTAGTTAAACATGGCAGCGGCGACGATACTTTTGGGGTAGCCCACTGGAACAATAGTTCGATGCCAGAATCAATATTTCAACTAAAAGCCCCCCTTTTTATTATTAAAAAGGGGGGCTTTTAGCGTGTATAGTATGTGTATGAAAAAGTAAAATAATTTTATTAGACCACTCTTAAATCACAAAATACCTACGGTAACCAGGGATATTGACTAAAGTTCGGAGTACGTTTTTCTAAAAATGCTTTTTTCCCTTCACTACCTTCTTCCGTCATATAATATAGAAGGGTTGCATTACCTGCTAATTCTTGTAAACCAGACTGTCCATCACAGTCAGCATTAAATGCCGATTTTAGACAGCGAATAGCTATAGGACTTTTTTCCAATATTTCCATAGACCACTGCATTCCTTCTTCTTCCAGTCTTTCTATCGGTACTACACAATTAACCAAACCCATTTTTAGAGCTTGTTCTGCATTGTATTGACGACAAAGAAACCAAATCTCTCTAGCTTTTTTCTGGCCAACTACTCGAGACAAATAACTGGCTCCAAAACCACCATCAAAGCTCCCAACTTTTGGTCCTGTTTGCCCAAAAATTGCATTGTCCGCCGCAATTGTTAAGTCACACAATAATTGAAGTACATTTCCTCCTCCAATTGCATAACCAGCTACTAAAGCAATAACAACTTTCGGTAAAGAACGAATTAACTTTTGCAAGTCAAGAACATTTAAACGAGGAATTCCTTCATTATCTATATAACCTGCGTTTCCTCTGACACTTTGATCTCCACCTGAGCAAAAAGCATATTTACCATCTATATGAGGGGATTTTCCCGTCAGTAAAATCACACCGATAGTATTATCTTCACGGGCATTACAAAAAGCATCGTATAATTCAAAAACGGTCTTCGGACGAAAAGCATTACGTTTATGAGGGCGATTAATAGTTATTCTGGCAATGCCTTTAAATTTATGATAGAGTATGTCGTCGTAAATTTTTACACTTTCCCATGCAATTTCCATTAGTTAGAGTCGACATATTTTTACAGTATATAAACAATACTACAAGTCACGATATTTCTGTCCTAATTTATGTAAACTTTACTCAATAATATGATAAGTACCTTTTTTAGATAAGTAATTAGTTATTATATATAGATTAATATTTATCTGAAAATCAAACTTCTAACATAGAATTCTCTAGAAATACTTACAACTCTTATTTTTTAACCAAATAATTGAAAATCTAGCATTCAATTAATAATCAAGTTAAATAAATAGTGTTTAAGATCAAAGTTTATAATTAGATTTGTAAATCTATCTCATGTACAGCGTATAGAGTAGAACTCTTTCTTGTTAGATGTTACTAATTAATTTTAAAGAATAGTTAATATTAATATAGCCATTCTTTAAGACGACGAGTCACTTGAGGACGACGTAATTTTCTCATAGCTTTGCTTTGAATCTGACGCATCCTTTCACACGATAAACTAAAAATTCCTACTTCTTCTTCTAATGTATATGCTTGAGAAGCACATAATCCATAATAACTTAAAGCGATCACATCTCTCTCTCCGTGTTAAAACATCACTTAAAACGGTTGACACTTCATGTTTTAAAACTCCCCCGTTCATAAGTTCTTCTGGAAGTTGTAAATTCTGATCTTTTAATAATTCTGCTAATTCAGTGTCTTTATCTCTTCCGACTCTATGGTTTACAGATAAAGATTGGCTACGTAATTGTAATCATTGACGCAATTGAATAGAAGTAACCTCTAATTTATCAGCTAATTCCTTCTCATTGGGATTACGCTGTAATTCTTGTTTAAGAACTCTCTGAACCTTTTTTAATTTATTTAATTTTTCCGTAACATGTATAGGCAAGCGAATTATTCTAGCATCGTTAGCAAGAGTTCTATTTCCTTTTAGAAAAATCACTATGGTATTTAAAAGGCAATAAACCTTCTTGTCTTAAAATTTTCATTTATTATGAATGCTGATATTAATGATAAAAAAGATTTATGAAAAGAATCTTATAAGTCTCTTTTAAAGTTGAAGAAGAATTGATATTTTCTTAAACTTCAGTAATATATATTAATACTGTTGAAAAAGTTAATGCTTCCTAAACAAAAATATTTTACTAAATCTGATCAATCGAATTTTCAACTGGTTGAAGTTTTAGTTGATTGTCCAGGATTAGAAAAACCATACACTTATGGTGTTCCTGTAAATTTATTAATAAAACCTGGCGATATTGTAAATGTTCCTTTTAAAGCAAGAGTTATAGGAGGTATTGTCCTGAATTATGTTGATTCTTTTCCTCATAATATTGACTACAAAAAGATTAAATATGTCAATGATGTAATTACAACGAGTGTTTTTTCTGAGAAATATTGGAAAATGCTAAATCAGGTTGCTCAATACTATCATACAGATTTAGTTAATGTTATTAAAGCAGCTCTACCTCCAAGACTTTTAGGAAAGTCACAAAGAAGAATTCGTTTAGTAACAAAAATAGTAAATCAAGAAGACGGAGATCTTCCTGATTCTAGTATCAAAATTTTAAATTTACTTCAGAAAGAAAAAAGCAAAAGCTATAGTGTTAAATATCTGCAAAACAAGATTAAGGATTATTACAAAGGAATTAAAGTTTTAAAAAATCGAAACTGGATAGAGGATTACCTAGAAATGCCTAAGAATTCTCAAGTCAAGCAGCAAAAATTAGTAATACAATTAAAAAATAATAATTCTAGTAATTTAACTGTAAAACAGTTAGCAGTTTTAGAGGCTTTACAGCTTAACAACGGTAGTATGCCACTAACTGAACTATTGACTTGGAGTCAAGTTAGTTGTTCAGTAGTTCAGGCTTTGGAAAAGAAAAAATATCTATATACTGAGTATAGAGAAAAACTAAGATTATCAAAACAAAAAGTTGAAAAAATAAGACTGGCAAAGACTCTAACAACAAACCAATCTAAAGCTTTAAATGTTATTAATAGCTTGCAAAAATATGCCGAAGTACTGTTGCATGGAGTAACTGGCTCGGGTAAAACTGAGGTTTATATGCAGGCAATCTCTACATTGTTAGATAAAGGAAAATCTGCATTAGTTTTAGTACCTGAGATTGGTTTAACTCCTCAGCTGATGGATAGCTTTCAAGGAAGATTTGGTGTTCTTGTTTCTGTTTATCATAGTAACTTATCTGATGGAGAAAGATATGATACTTGGCGGCAGATGTTAAGTGAAAAGCCTCAGATAGTTATTGGTACTAGATCAGCAGTCTTTGCTCCTTTACCCAATTTAGGATTAATAATTTTAGATGAAGAACATGATTCTAGTTTTAAGCAAACACAAATTGCTCCAACCTATCATGCAAGAAAAGTAGCTAAAATGAGAGGGATTTTAGAAAATTGTCCGATCATTCTGGGTTCAGCAACACCTTCCCTAGAGTCATGGGTTTCTGTTCATTATTCCAAGCTACCATCTTCTAATTCATACTATTTATCTTTACCAGAGAGAGTCAACCTAAGACCACTACCATCAATTGAAATTATTGATATGAGAAATGAGTTAAAGCAAGGAAATAAATCAATTTTTAGTCGTTCCTTGCAAAAATCATTAAACAATTTAAAGAAACAACAACATCAAGCAATTCTTTTTATTGGTCGTAGAGGACACAGTACATTTGTATCGTGTAGAAGTTGTGGCTATGTTATAAAGTGCCCGAATTGTGATGTTTCACTTGTCTATCATTATGATAGTAACTCTCATGGAGTATTGAAGTGTCATTACTGTAACAGTTCAAGAACTCAGCCCATAAAATGCCCTGAATGTAAATCTCCATATTTTAAGTTTTTTGGGAATGGAACTCAAAAAGTGACAGAAGCTTTAAACAAAGAATTTCCTGAGCTAAGTTTTTTGAGATTTGATAGTGATACTACTCGTTATAAGGACTCTTACCGTAGTTTGTTGAATAAGTTTTCTCAAGGTAAAGTTGATGTTTTAGTAGGAACACAAATGCTAACGAAAGGGCTAGATGTAGAGAAAGTCACTTTAGTAGGTGTTATATCTGCAGATGGATTGTTATATCTATCGGATTATTATGCTTCAGAAAGAGCTTTTCAGACATTAATACAAGTATCAGGAAGAGCCGGGAGGGGGAAAGAACCTGGACAGGTAATTATACAAACTTATGTTCCTGAGAATACTGTTATTCAAACAGTCAAAGAACATAATTATGAATCTTTTGTACATAAAGAATTGATTCGAAGAAAAGAACTAAATCTTCCCCCTTATGGACATTTAATATTGATTCAGTTAAGTAGTTTAAACGCTATGGAAGTTGAGAAAACAGCTGAAATTTTTGCTAATTTTTTAGCAAAGAACATTAGTTTAGATTGTGAAATTTTAGGTCCTGCACCTGCTAATATAACAAAGTTAGAAAAACGTTATCGATGGCAAATATTACTTAAATTTAAATCACATTTACAAACAACTACTTCCGAAATTAAAGCTTGGTATAAGATATGTCCATCATCAGTTAAACTTAAAATTGATATTGACCCAATATATATTAGTTAGCTTTGCTATACTTTTAGATTAATACGAAAGATTCTTCCTACTCCTAGAATTAAAAATAGACAACATTTTATTATACTAAATTAGTAAAAACTTTAAAAAAAATAACTACTAAATATATACAAGTAAATAAATTTTTGAAGAATTCTAAAGGAAAAATATTTTATTTCTTAATAATTCTAATATCAATCAAATAGTAAAAATATTGTAGTTAAGTGAACAATCAAAAAGTAGAGATAAAACTATTATTAATATGACAAAAGTTGTAGATACTTTACAAATAATACATTAATGTATCTCCTGCCATATTTTTTAAATTACTACTTATGATAGAATCATTTACCATAATGAAATGAAATATTAAGTTGTAACTGCATTTAATTTTAATCATCAAAAGTATCTTTTGGATAGAATTATTTTATTTTAAGATATGATAATACATACTTGAGCAAAATAAATATTTTTACATTATGAAAAGATAAAATCTTCTGCTTAACAATATTTATAGCAGTTACTTCTATCTTTTTGCAGAGAATTAAGTAAAATATTTCTAGTTATTATTACTAATGATTGTAAAGCCTTATTATCAGAATTAAAAAAGATATTACTTGATATAAGCTTTATATTATAAATATTTTACATAATGTGGAGATCAATTTTGAATAAAAATACACCATTAATCACCGAGAAATCTGAAGAAATTTTTTCTGCTGCACAAAAGTTAATGCCAGGTGGAGTTAGCTCTCCTGTAAGAGCATTTAAGTCTGTTAATGGACAACCTATTGTTTTTGATCGTGTTAAAGGAGCTTATGCTTGGGATGTAGATGGGAATCAATATATTGATTATGTAGGAACTTGGGGACCTGCTATCTGTGGTCATGCTCATCCAGAAGTAATAAATTCATTGAATAAAGCCTTAGAAAAGGGAACAAGTTTTGGAGCCCCATCTTTGTTAGAAAATATATTAGCAGAAATGGTTATTAAAGCTGTTCCAAGTATTGAGATGGTTCGTTTTGTTAATTCTGGAACTGAAGCCTGCATGTCAGTATTGCGCCTAATGCGAGCATTTACTGGTCGAGAAAAAATTATAAAATTTGAGGGCTGTTATCATGGTCATGCTGATATGTTTTTGGTTAAAGCTGGCTCTGGGGTAGCGACTTTAGGTCTTCCCGATTCACCAGGAGTACCTAAAAGTACTACTGCTAGTACATTAACTGCACCTTATAACGACTTAGAAGCAGTAAAAACTTTATTTGCAGAAAATCCTAACGATATAGCTGGAATAATTCTTGAACCAGTAGTCGGAAACTCAGGGTTTATTAGACCGAATCCAGGATTTTTAGAAGGATTGCGAGAATTAACTAAAGTTAATCATGCATTATTAACATTTGATGAAGTAATGACAGGTTTTCGTATTTCCTATGGAGGGGCTCAGCAAAAATTAGGAGTAACTCCTGATTTAACAACATTGGGTAAAGTGATAGGTGGAGGATTACCTGTAGGAGCCTATGGAGGGCGTGCAGACATCATGTCCATGGTTGCTCCTGCTGGGCCAATGTATCAAGCAGGTACTCTATCTGGTAACCCACTAGCTATGACAGCTGGAATTAAAACCTTAGAAATATTACAAGGACCAGAAACCTACACAAAATTGGAAGAATTAACAAAACAATTAAGCCAGGGACTGCTAAAAATAGCCAAAGATAAAGGACATTCTGTTTGTGGTAGCTACTCTGGAGCCATGTTTGGACTATTTTTTACCGAAGGACCGGTACATAATTATGATGATGCAAAAAAATCTGATCTAAACAAGTTTAGTCGTTTTCATAGAGGTATGTTAGAAAAAGGCGTTTATCTTGCGCCTTCTCAATTTGAAGCTGGATTTATGTCTTTAGCTCATACTTCTCAAGATGTCGAAGAAACTCTAGCAATAGCTAGCGATGTGTTATCAATTTTATAAATAAATATAAACAGTTTAAATCTTGCAAAGTCCAATATAGAAATACTGGACTTTGCTATGATATTTAATAAAAAATTCAATTAAGAAATTCGTAAAACTTAATAACTAAACTCTCTTTATTTCTTATTTACATTAATTTAAAATATAAGCTGATGAACAAAATCTAGTTTAGGCCATAGTAAATTAAAATTAAGCAATAAAAAGGTTACTAATAGTAAATCATAAGTCTAGATTTAAACGGTACTATTAAATTTTCTTCTTTCTTTATAAAAAGTTCTTATATTTTAGATTCTAGATTGAACCATTTGTCTTTTTAGTTTAGAATAAAAAAACTACATTTACTCTCATAAATTATTAGTTCTCAGTGAAAGTCATTAGATGATCGAAACTTTTATTAACTTGAAGCAAAATTATTTTTGGTGCTTAATTAAATAGTATTAAATTTTCAATAACTTACTGAGAAGTGTGTTTTTTCAAAGAATTAATACAATTAAGATTATCCAATATACAGTTGTGTAGCTTTAGAAAATTTATTTGTAATACTACGTGGAGAGGCAATCTAGACGATTAATAGAATATTGATTAATTTTAATTTATCCTTCGCTACTTGAATAGGATCCAATATTAAACAATAATTATTAGATTGACTAGAAATATTAATCCAATCATATTATATTTTCGCTAAACTTTAGCGTTCCAATACGTGTCTCTGATAAGAATAACTATTCTGAACCTTAATTTCTTACTTTCTAACTATATTGACATCTCTAGCATGAAGATATACTACAAGAACATTATCTAATAGAAGATGTAGTCTTTGCTCATAATCATTACATTGACCAGATCAAAATAAGCAATCTCATACACTAGCAGATATACTATGGTTGCATAAATTGTAATTAATATCTATGCAGATCTTTAAATGGTAAATAGGAATATCGGTTGTGATATTAAGATAATATTTTTTAATCAAGTATTGCTATTTCTTGCTTACTTCTTAAAGTATCTTTTATCATCTTTTCAACCCTTAAGAATCAGTAGTTGCTTCTTCCCTTAGGTATTCACTAATTCTAGGAATTTTTTCAGTAATTTTGGAAACACACAACACAACTAAAAATAAAATTACATAATTTATATTATGAACAAAGAAAATTAACTTTTACTATTAAGTGGAAAATAGATAATTAGGTACAGTTAAGTTAGTTTTAAGTAAAAAAAGACATTGTTTACTATGGCAAAATAGTTAAGCTTAAATCAAATTTATTAATTAATTGTCAGTATCATATATATTATATGATACTGACAATTAATTAACACAAGACAAATACTATATTGAATTTCAAAAAAGTTGTTACGTAAATAATATTTTTGTAGCATAGAGTTTTTGTATAAAATTAAATAAATATATTTTTATCATAATCATTGTGAAATTTTCTTTCCAACTACAAAAAAAATGTTGTAACACTCAAGCTAGAGTAGGAGTTTATTCTACTCCTCATGGAATAGTAGAAACTCCTAGATTCATGCCAGTAGGAACAATAGCTGCGGTAAAGGGAATTACACCTGCGCAGTTAGAAACTACAGAGGTACAAATGATTTTAGCTAACACTTATCATCTTCATTTGCAACCAGGCGAAAACATAATAGAAAAAGCAGGTGGATTACATAAGTTTATGCATTGGAATGGTCCAATCTTAACTGATTCTGGAGGTTTTCAAGTCTTTAGTCTCAGTAAACTTAGAGAAATTTCTGAATTGGGAGTAACATTTCGTTCTCCAAAGGATGGTCGTATAATTAAATTAACACCAGAAAAATCAATTAATATTCAAAATGCGTTAGGAGCAGATGTTATTATGGCTTTTGATGAATGTCCTCCAGGTAGTGCTAACTATCAAACTGTTGAAGCTGCAACTAATCGTACTTACCGTTGGTTAAAAAGATGTATAGAAGCTCATAGTAGAACAAAAGAACAAGCTTTATTTGGTATTGTTCAAGGAGGGACTTATCCTAAACTAAGACTCAAAGCCATATCATCGCTAATTGAATTAAATTTACCAGGTTATGCCATTGGTGGAGTTAGTGTTGGAGAAGAACCTTCTTTAATTCAAGATATTGTACAATTTTCTGCCCCGCTACTTCCTGAAAATAAGCCTCGTTACCTTATGGGAGTAGGTACATATAAAGAGATAGCTATGGCAATTGCTTCTGGGATAGACTTATTTGATTGTGTCATCCCTACACGTTTTGGTCGCCATGGAACAGCATTAGTTGCTGGAGAACGCTGGAATCTTAAAAATTCTAAATTCCGAGAAGATTTTATGCCTCTTGATGAAGAATGTACTTGTTATACATGCCAAAATTTTACAAGAGCATACTTAAATCATTTAATAAGATCACAAGAAGTACTAGGTTATACTCTTTTGTCGTTACATAATATTACTGAGCTTGTTAAATTTACTCAAAATATTCGAAAATCTATCTTAAATAATTCTTTCATTGAAGACTTTAAATTCTGGTTAACTTGATTTTATCTAATTATCAAAATTACTTAACTATTTCTTAAAATATAGAAAAAATTAAGCCTTCTGAAAATAATTAGAATATCGGTAGAAAGTAGCATTTAAATTCTATTTATTTGGATTTCTAATCTTTCAGTATTTCATATAATCATTTTTAAAGTGTAGTATTTATATTTTTTAAACCTTTATAGAAAAAATATTCAAACTTTAACTGATATAATTATATCTACCACTATTAAAAACTATTTCTATAGTTAAAATTCGTTATTAATGTAATCTTTATGAAAAAAGAAGTATTACGCATTTGTATTGTTGGAGGAGGTTTTGGTGGTCTTTATACGGCTTTACGCCTTTCCAAATTATTTTTGGAAGAAGATGAATGTCCGACAATAACCTTAATTGATAAAAATAATTATTTTTTATTTACTCCACTTCTTTATGAATTAATAACTGATGAAATTGAAGAGTGGGAGATAACTCCGTCTTTTAGAAAGTTATTGGTACGTACAAACATTCTTTTTAAACAAGGGTTGGTAACCAATATTGATACAAAGAAACAAATCATTCAATTAGAAAATAAAAATAATTTACATTATGATAAGCTTGTGCTTGCTATGGGGGTAGGTCCCTCTTTAGATAGTTGCAATGGAGCTAAACAGAATTCTATTCCATTTCGAACACTCAATGATGTTCATCGCATTAAAGAGCATTTACTTTCCTTGGAAAGAAAACAAACTGAAAAAATCCATATAGCCATTGTTGGTGGTGGAAGCAGTGGGGTAGAAATAGCCTGTAAATTAGCAGATCTCCTAGGAGAAAAAGCTAGAATTCGCTTAATAGAAAAAAATAAAAATATCTTAAAAGACTACTCCTCTTTTAGTCAAAATGTTGCAGGTAAAGCGCTAAAGTCTCGTCATATCTTTGTTAATTTAAAAACGGAAGTTACTCAAGTTTCCAATAAAAACTTATGTCTACTACATAAAGATAAAAGTAAGACTATTCCTGTAGATTTAGTAATTTGGACTATAGGGACTAAAAGTTTAGAAATTGTTAATAAATTACTATTACCCAAAAACTCGAGAGGATCATTAGTAATTAACTCTAAATTACAAGTAATTAATCATCCTGAGATTTTTGCAATTGGTGATATTGCAGAATATCAAAATAATTCAGACAACAAATTATATCCAACAGCTCAAACTGCATTTCAACAAGCAGATTATTGTGCTTGGAATATTTGGGCATCAATTACAAAAAATTGTCTTTTAAATTTTTCTTATCAGCCATTGGGAGAAATGATTGTACTAGGTAATAATAATGCTGCATTATTTTCCTTCGGAATTAAGCTAGATGGCCCGTTAGCTTATATTGCAAGACGTTTAGTTTATTTGTATCGCTTACCTACTCAGAAACACCAACTAATTGTAGGAATAAATTCTATAGTAAAACCATTGTTTAAAATATTGTCATATTAATTAAATTAAGATGTTATTAACTATCTAATTTTAAGCAATAAAACTTAAATATTATTTAAGTTATCTCAATAATACTTTAGTTTTATTGCTTAAGATGAAATAAATAAAATGATTAGTGATGCTTTAATTTCAATTAAAACATCACTAATCATTTTATTTAAGTAGTGGACTAAAGCCATGTTTAATAGACGCTTCTCCAATTTGCTTCATCTTAGACACAGTAATTTGATTACGTCCCCAAGAGAAGCTAGTATGCCATTGCTCAAACTCAAGCAATACTGCTTCTGCAAAGCAGGCAAACATTTGACGAGAAGGAATATCCATATTAACAATATCCATTATTTTCCAATCAATATCTAAAGAGTGCTCGACTATTCCTCCTTTTAGAACATGAATATCAGGATGCTGAATTTGTGTTCCTAAGTTTTTAGGGTAACCTCCATCAATTACTAAACAAGGCTTTTTGAGAACCTCAGCGTTGATTTTTACTCCTTTCGGCATACTTGCTACCCAGACAATAATATCGGCTTTAGGTAAGGCTTCTTCTAAACCTAGAATCTGTCCTCGATTTAATTCATCACGCAACTTTTGTAATCTTTCTTGGTTGCGAGCAATTAACAGCAGTTCCTGGACATCGGTTGTATCATTTAACCAGCGACAAACAGCACTACCTATATCTCCTGTCGCACCACAAACTGCCACTGTTGATTTAGACAAATCAATTCCTAAATTTATAGAAGCTTGTTCTACTTGACGACAAATAATATAAGCCGTATGGGTATTACCTGTTGTGAAATTATTAAATTCTAGAGATATATTACGTACCTGTTTATTATTTTTAAGATTAAATTCTTCAAAAATAATTGAAGAAAATCCTCCTAATGCTGTTATATTTACGTTATTTTTTTGGGCTAAGGCCATAGCATTTAATATTTTACGAATTGCTGCCTTAATACGTCGATTAACAAGCATTTCCGGTAAAAAGCAAGACTCAAAATATTTTCCCTCTATGACCTGTCCTGTAATACTAGTAACTTGGAAATGATCAACGACTAATGGTGGGGCAGAACACCAAAAATCCAGCCCTTGATTACCGTATTCAGTGTAGCCAAGTGTACCGGCAACGGATTGAGCGTGTTCTAAATTTGTGAGATGACCTATCAGACCAAACATTGATTACTTTATAGGATAATTAAGCAGAGAAGAAACTAAATCATAGAAAAAGTTAAAGCTCTCAATAAGCTTAACTTAATACTTAATTATTGATCAGTTTTATCAGAAAAAGCGAAAAGGGCCTAAACATCATAATTATTATTAGACCCTTATATATCTAAGATAATTTTAAACGTTTGAATATTTAAGAGGTACGTAAACCATGAGAAGACATTCTCATTATTTCGCGAGTAGAGAAACCAATATTTCCTAATGCTTCTCCATAACTAATCATAAAGTCTTCAACCAGTGCTTCTTTTTCCATTCCTAGTACGCTGGCATCCTGTTCAACTTCATTTAGCATCCTCCAGACAATGGGTAAATTTGTTTTATTTGCTTCTTCTAGTTCCAATTTAGATGATTCAAAATTTTTCCCCAACCAGACTTCACCAAAATTTAGATGTTTATATTCATCTTTAACAACATTTTCAGTGATTTTACGAGCGAAGGGATCTGCTACAGGAATATAAATGTTATAAGCAGCGATCGCAAAAGCTTCGATAATCAAAGCTTGAATCAATAAACAAGTGACAACCTTTTTTTCATTCTTCGCTATTTGAAAATTTTCATGAAGTTGAGAAAAGAATTCCTTAGCATATTGCATATCAGGAACAACATTTAAATTCTTACCACAAGCTTGGAAGCCTGTTTTATGACGATTTTCCATTTTTGAAAGGCGAACTAGTTCATCTTTGTTTTCTGGTAGCATATGTACCATGTCAAGGTAGTTTTGATAAGCTTCTTGTTCTCCTTCAATAACAATGGCATTGATGCGGCTATACGCATCTTTATAAGTCTCGTTATTAAAGTCAAGTTCTGATCGTAAAGCAAGCTCTTGCATAAGCTAATTTATCTCCTGTAGTTTATCAACTGAGTTAATGTTGAAAATGATGTCTCTAATAAAATAAAGGACTTTGGTTATTAAGTCCAACTTGGCTATTACACAATAATATAAGTTCAATTCTAGTGTATAAATTTAAAATAAGGGAAAATAAATTATTAAACTATTTAATATAATTTAGATTCTATTTCTTTGTATTCATATTTAGCTTAAATATTCAGTGTAACTATTACATACCTGTTTATGATATCTATAGCTTTATGTTTTAGTAGAAGTTTTTAAGGAACCTTTAAGCCTTAATTACTACTAAGACTGTTAGATTAGATGATGATCGTTTCAATGATAGTGTGAGGAAGTATTATGAAAAAAACTTTATTTTTAAGTCCGCCCTCATTTGATGGATTTGATGGAGGTGCAGGATCAAGATATCAAGCAAAGAGAGAAATCACTTCTTTTTGGTATCCTACATGGCTGGCACAACCAGCAGCTTTGGTTCCAGGCAGTAAACTAGTTGATGCAGCAGCTCATTATCAAACAGTAGAAGATGTTCTTAGTATTGCCAAAGACTATGAACTTGTTATTATGTACACTAGTACTCCGACTTTACCAAATGATGTAAAGTGTGCTGAAGCTATTAAAAAACAAAATCCTACAACTGAGATAGGGCTATTGGGAGCACATGCGGCAGTACTACCAACTCAAACACTAGAGGAGAATCCTGTCCTAGATTTTGTCTGTCGTACTGAATTTGATTACACTTGTAAAGAATTGGCCGAAGGAAAACCTTACGATACAATTAAGGGGCTGAGCTATCGAGATAAATTCAACAACATAAAGCACACTGACGAACGACCACTCGTCCAAGATTGGGATTCAATGCCAAGTGTTTTCCCTGTGTATCAAAAAGATCTTGATTTTCGTAAATACTTTATTGGCTATTTACTTCATCCATACGTCTCTTTATATACAGGAAGAGGTTGTCCTGCTAAGTGTACTTTTTGTCTATGGCCACAAACTATTGGAGGTCATGATTATCGAGCCAAAAGTCCTAATGTTGTTGGACAAGAGATGGCTTTAGCCAAGTCGATTTGGGGAAATTCTGTACAAGAATACTTTTTTGATGATGATACTTTTACTATTGATAAGAAACGTGTTATTGCCATTAGCGAACACCTAAAGAAACTGAATTTGACCTGGAGTTGTAATGCACGTGCTAATTTAGATTACGAAACTCTTAAGACTTTACGTAATAACGGATTAAGATTGTTATTAGTAGGTTTCGAATCTGGTAATCAAAAAGTTCTTGATGGTGTAAAGAAAGGAATTAAACTAGAAGTAGCTCGTAAATTTATGGCAAATTGCACTAAATTAGGGATCAAAGTGCATGGAGCTTTTATTATCGGATTACCAAACGAAACAAAAGAGACTATTGAAGAGACTATACGTTTTGCATGTGAAGTAAGTCCCCATACTATTCAAGTATCTATTGCCTCTCCTTATCCAGGAACAGAACTATATCAACAAGCACAAGATAATGGATGGTTTAGTAACGGAGATTTAGTTGCTACTTCTGGTATTCAAATGTCTACTTTACACTACCCTGGTTTATCATCAAGCGACATTGAAGATGCCGTTGAAAAAATGTACCGTCGTTTTTATTTTCGTCGTCGCACAATTATTCCTATTGTTCAAGAAATGCTCGGAAATCCTCAGATGTTAGTACGCCGTTTGCGAGAAGGACGAGAATTCATGTCTTATTTAAAAGAACGTCATACTCGAAGTCTTGCTAATCGTTAATGTAAATAAGTTTTAAATCTCACAAAAGTTTAGATTACTGTAACCATACTTTATTTTGTGAGATTTAAACGTAACTAAAGTTACCCTAGACTTTTTATTATTATTGATTAAGTAACTATATTTTTTATAAGAAAAAATATTAAGTTACTTTAATCTATATCAATAATCTATGATTCTGTTAATTTTGCTCATAAATTCGTTCTAATACTCAAAAGCAAAACGAGAGTAAACATAATGCAAAATATTATTATTACTAATGCTAAAATAATTGGATATCAAAAATGGCAAAAAATCTTAATTAATGAGCAAGGTATAATTGAAGGCATAGTAGATACAAGTCTTGATGTTGATTCTATAAAAATTTGTAAAGTTTATGATGCACGAGGAGATTGGGTGTCTTTAGGTGGTCTTGACTTACAAATTAATGGAGCATTAGGCTTATCATTTACAGATATTGATAAAACGCAAATTCCAAAGTTAAGGGAAATTTGCGACTTTTTATGGAAACAAGGTGTAAATTCCTTTTTACCAACAATAGTAACTACTTCAATTGAAAATATTCAAAATTCTTTATCAACAATCAAACAGTTTATTGAGATTCAAAATAGAGAGAATAATCAAACAGCTCAAGTATTGGGAGTACATTTAGAAGGCCCTTTTTTAAATTATCAGAAAAAAGGAGCGCATTCATTTCATTATCTTCTTGAACCTTCTATTGATTCTGTACAGCGAATATTAGAAGGTTACGAAGATGTTGTTAAAATAATAACATTAGCTCCTGAACTAGATAAAACCCGAAAAGTTATTCCATATTTGCTGTCAAAAAAAATAATTGTCAGTTTAGGACATTCTCAAGCCAATGCAGAAGAAGCAAAAACAGCTTTCGCTATGGGAGCATCAATGGTGACTCATGCATATAATGCAATGCCTTCTTTACATCACCGTCAACCAGGTTTATTGGGAGAAGCAATTATAAATAACAAAGTTTCTTGTGGTTTAATAGCTGATGGTCATCATGTTTGTACTACTATGATGGATCTTTTATTAAGAAGCAGCTCATATCATAAAGGCATATTTTTAGTAAGTGATGCTTTAGCACCAATTGGCTTAGGAGACGGAATTTATCCCTGGGACAATCGAGAAATAGAAGTAATAAAAGGAACAGCAAGGCTTGCTGATAAAACTTTGGCAGGAACAACATTGTCTTTATTCGTTGGAGTTCAAAATTTAGTTAATTGGGAAATATGTTCTCCTGAAATTGCTATTGCCTTGGCTACTGAATCACCCAGAAAGGCTATTAACTTACCTGGAATTTCAATTGGACAACCAGCACATTTAATTCAGTGGTACTGGGATCAATTAAATAACCAGTTAAGTTGGCGAAGGATTGAGGTTTAAATTAAATATCAAATCTAAACAGCACAACTTAAGATCAGTTGGAATGTCTAAAACAATTTAAATAGAGAAAAAATTAAATAAAATATAGTTTTCTAGTCTAATGAGATACAAAATGATTTTTAAGCCAACTATACCAAGCCGATAAACCTTCTCCAGTAACTGATGAAACCTGGAAGATATCCAGTTTAGGATTTACTTGTTTAGCATATTCTAAGCACTGATCAATATTAAAATTGAGATGAGGTAATAGATCAATTTTCGTTAGTAGCATTACTTGGCTTTCTCTAAACATATGGGGATATTTAAGAGGTTTATCCTCTCCTTCTGTAATAGATAAAATAGCAATTTTAGCTGATTCACCAAGATCGAATAGAGCAGGACAAACTAAATTGCCAACATTTTCTATCATCAAAATTGAATTAGGTTTAGGATCTAACTCTACATAACCTTGTTGAACCATTGAAGCTTCTAGATGACAGCCTGCCCCAGTATTTATCTGAATCACTTTACATCCAGTTTCTTGAATTTTTTCAGCATCATTGATAGTTTCTTGATCTCCTTCAATAACACTTATTGAAATATATTTTTTTAAGTCATTAATTGTACGAGTTAACAGAGTTGTTTTACCTGAACCCGGAGAACTCACCAAGTTTAGAGAGCAGATATTATTTTCTCTGAAAAAAAGACGATTTTGTTCTGCAAACGTATTGTTTTTTTGTAGAATTTTTTTTTCTAAATTAACTATACTTTCAGAAGCTTGAATGGATTGAGAGTGATTAATATGATTATCAAAAGACTTATCAACCACACTATCATTGGTTGACTTATGACTATGATGGCTAATATCTTTTGTTTCTCTCGTATTAAGTCTAGTTAGTGAAATATTACTGTGACTAGTACATCCACATGTTATACACATAATTTGCTACAACTCCATTTCTTTAATTTTTAGTTCTTGTCCCTGAATAATTTCTAGTTCAAAACTACCACAATGATTACATTTTCCATAAGGTTGAGACAACTTACTTTCTGTTTTACATTTGAGACATTTACCGATACCCTGAATCTCAATAATTTCTAAAACTGCTCCTTCTAATAAAGTTTCCTTACAACAGATATCAAAGCAAAAATGAATAGAATCTGGGATAATTGCAGACAGTTTACCTATCTCAAGAGTAACACGCTTGACTTTTTTGCCGTTTGCTTCCTCTAAAATAATAGCTACAATATTTCTGGTAATTCCTAGTTCATGCATAGTAAAGAACTACTAACTATTAAATCGTTGTTAGAGTATTTTTTAATGTGTACAGTAAATGTTTTCAGCATACTATTAAAGTTAAGATTTTTTTTAATAAATCTACTACTTTCAAAGAGCAGTTAATGAAAAACAATAGAATAATTATTCCGTTGTTTTTAATAGTTAACTATATTTACAAAACATAAGCATAATATTCTATTAATAACTAAATAAAATGTTTTCTACAGAAAGTTTTTAAATTTAAACTATTGGATCAATATAAATGGTTATTTAAGTTTATTATGTGGAAATTATTTCAACTTCTCCACAAAAGAACACGATTATTTCCAGAATCAGAAATTACTGCAGTATCTTTACAAACAGTAATTCCATAAGGCCAGCTTAAACTATTACGATTTGAGTTTCCGTAAAAACGATTCTCATTTTTAATTTTAAAGTCAGATTGCCCGTTTAATCCTTGAGCTGCTTGTCCCATAGTGGGTCTATCTTTCCATCCTAAAAGACGAGAATTCGCAGTATCAGCAGAAATTAACCATTCATTCATTATTGCTACTCCGTATGGCATGCTAAGAGTACTGGACGAAGGAAAGTAATTACTTTGATTTAATTCAGTATCTCTAAAATTTTTTTGTCCTAAGACAAGATTGCATGGGATATTACTAGTAGTAGGGATTCCATCCCAAATCATAATCCGATTGTTACCAGCATCAGTTACTACTAAATTGTTATTCCAGATAGTTAAAGCATGGGGCCAACGTAAACTACTAGAATTGGGATCTTCTCCTCCATTTTCATCTCTTAAATTCATACTTAACTGTCCAAGAACATAATCTGCAGGTTGTCCGTTTTCTGTCGGAAGCTTGTTCCATACTAGAACTCTACGATTACCTGTATCAGCTACAAATAAACGATCTTGAAAATACATAACACCATAAGGCCAATGCATCTTGTTAGCAGCAGTAGTAGAACTTTCTTGATTGGCTTGATTTTGATTAAAGTCGTTTTGTCCTAAAACAATATCTGCATTAGTATTATTTTTTGAAGGCATTTTGTTCCAAATCAAAACTCTATGATTCCATGCATCAGCAACTACAAGTCCTTCTCCACAACTACAGATACCTGTGGGAACATTTAAAGTGTTTGCTTGAACATGACTTTTAGCATTTTGACCTTCATGATAAAAATCTGGTTGTCCAATAATCCAATCAGCAGCCTGACCATCTTCTTTAGGACGATGCTTCCATCCTAATAGACGATGATGACCAGTATCACAAACCCATAATGGTCCATCTTCAGAAAATAAACAAGCTCCTCTTGGACCAAACATTGTGGTAGGAGAAGGATGAATAGAAGAAACTAAATCTTCAGATTTAGTTTCTCCAAGAATAATTTCTGCGCCTTTTGAATTTAATATATCTAAAAAAGTTTCTTTATCAGTAATATTAGAGGCTTGATTTGCTTGTGGTACAAATTCCATTGTTTAAACGAATGATTTTCTAAACTAATCCTATTGTAAAGAATAAAATAACCATAAATTGGTTTTCTTTTTGCGGAACTACGCTTAAGCGATGATAGAAAGTAAAATTTATTGTTATTTGCAAACATAATAAACAAAACAGTTTTTTCTCTGTAGAAAAAGACACGTGTAATTGAGTGCGTATATAACTTGAATTTTTCTAGATTTTAAAATAAAACTGTATATTTATTGCGTACTTTTAGTATATTCTGCTATAATGCTGAATCTGATAGAATCAATTATCATTATACTCAATAATTTTTTTCTGGACAAAGACTGTGGCTAATTCAAAGTCTGCAACTAAACGTATTCAAATTGCTGAACGCAACCGACTCCGTAATAAGAGCTATAGTTCAGCTGTAAAAACTTTAATGAAAAAATACTTCCAAGCAGTAGAAAATTATTCTGCATCTCCTACTACTGATAACAAAGCAATAGTAGAAAAAAGTATGTCAGCAGCTTACAGTAAAATTGATAAAGCTGTTAAAAGAAGTGTTTTGCATCGTAATAACGGTGCTAGGAAAAAAGCTCGATTGGCAAAATTTTTACAGAAAATTGCTCCGGATTCATAAAGCTTGTTTTGCTTCCTAAGATATAAAACTATAAGTGAAAATTAAAGCTAAAAAGTACTTTTTTAGATATTCCTTATTAATTTATTTTTGGGCAACACATTAATCTAGATGAGGTTAACGCGACTTACTAATTTTCATGCTAATACTAAGACAAAAAACCTATAGCAAGAAATAAAAGTTATTTACTTAACTCCATTAAAATTCAATGAATAGTTAATTATGTAAAAACTAATTTTTGTAATTCGCTTATACCCTCTAGAAACTTGCAAATAGGCTATATAGTGATAAGTTCTTAAGCTTTATTCTGATAAAGACTAAATTCATAGAGATTCAATAGTCAATAACAGGAATATAAAGCTTAAGAAGAAAAACTTGATAATGATTACAGAATTAAAAAAAATTTAGTGTTTACTGTCGCAATGCAACTCAAAGACTTAAAAATATACTCAAAATATTTTGGCAAGAAGTCAGGCTACTAAAAGGAATAGTGAATTATTGATATGATTTTCTAAAAAAGAATCATCCAAGAAAGGTCCATGGTAATTTCAATCAATAAGCAGTTTATTGAAATGGGTTATTCCTTATTAATTTTTACTTCTAAATGAAGAAAATATAGTATACCTAATTAAATGTAAATTGTATCGTTGAATTACATAATGTCTTCTTAGTAAGTATGAATCAACAAGCGACGTAACGCCTGTAAACCATCTCAGTTATCAATTAATTTTTGAAAGTATATTTTTAATAATGCTCAATTGATCAACCTATGAATAATTTGATCTATAACTATAACCTTCTTCCCGATCTTATCGAAATTCAGCATCTAAGTTTTCGTTGGTTTCTTGAAGAAGGATTAATCGAAGAACTTAATAGCTTTTCCCCTATTACTGATTATACAGGGAAGCTAGAGCTACATTTCCTAGGAAATGATTATAAATTAAAGGAACCTAAACACGATGTTGATGAAGCAAAACGTCGAGATAGTACTTACTCAGTACAGATGTATGTTCCTACCCGTTTAATTAATAAAGAGACAGGAGAAATAAAGGAACAAGAAGTTTTTATTGGTGATTTACCATTAATGACTGATCGAGGAACATTCATTATTAATGGTGCGGAGCGAGTTATTGTTAATCAAATAGTCCGTTCACCGGGAGTATATTATAAAGCAGAAACTGATAAAAATGGACGGCGTACTTATTCGGCTTCATTAATTCCTAACCGGGGAGCTTGGTTAAAATTTGAAACTGATAAAAATGGATTAGTATGGGTTAGGATAGATAAAACTCGAAAATTATCAGCTCAAGTTCTTCTCAAAGCTATTGGACTTAGTGATAATGAAATATTTGATTCTCTACGTCACCCTGAATTCTACCAAAGAACTCTAGAAAAAGAAGGTAATCCTACGGAAGAGGATGCTTTATTAGAGTTGTATAGAAAATTAAGGCCTGGTGAACCTCCTACTGTGAGCGGAGGACAACAACTTTTAGAGTCTCGATTTTTTGACAATAAGCGTTATGATCTAGGTCGGGTAGGAAGATATAAGCTTAATAAGAAACTTCGTTTAAATGCTCCAGATACAATACGTGTTTTGCGTCAACAGGATATTCTATCTGCAATAGATTATCTTATAAACTTGGAGTTTGATATTGGAACAGTAGATGACATTGATCACTTAGGAAATCGTAGAGTGCGTTCAGTTGGAGAACTTCTCCAAAATCAAGTCAGAGTTGGCCTAAATCGTCTCGAAAGAATTATTAGAGAGCGAATGACAGTTAGTGAATCTGATAGCCTAACACCTGCCTCTTTAGTTAATCCTAAGCCTTTGGTAGCTGCAATAAAAGAGTTTTTTGGCTCATCTCAATTATCTCAGTTTATGGATCAAACTAATCCACTAGCTGAATTGACACATAAAAGACGTATATCAGCTCTTGGCCCTGGAGGCCTTGCTAGAGAAAGGGCGGGTTTTGCCGTTAGAGATATTCATCCTTCTCATCATGGACGTATTTGTCCTGTAGAAACTCCAGAAGGTCCTAATGCTGGTTTAATAGGATCTTTAGCAACATATGCTAGGGTTAATCAATATGGATTTATCGAAACTCCCTATTACCGAGTAGAAAATGGAAGGGTTAGACGAGATCTAGACCCAGTTTATCTTACTGCTGATGAAGAAGATGATCTTAGAGTCGCACCAGGAGATATTAGTACAGATACAGACGGCAATATTATAGGAAGTGTAGTTCCTACGCGTTATCGTCAAGAATTTTTTATAACGAGTCCTGATCAAGTAGATTTTGTGGCTGTTTCTCCTGTGCAGATTATTTCTGTTGCTACCTCTATGATACCTTTCTTAGAGCATGATGATGCAAACCGTGCTTTGATGGGATCTAATATGCAGAGACAAGCAGTTCCATTGTTACGACCAGAGCGCCCTCTTGTTGGTACAGGTTTAGAAGCTCAAGCAGCCAGAGACTCTGGAATGGTTATTGTATCTAGGACTGAAGGTATTGTTACTTATGTTGATGCTAATAAAATACGAGTCAAAGTAACTGGTCCAGATAATCATGATAAAGTTGGCCAGGAGATACAATATATCTTACAAAAATACCAACGTTCTAATCAAGATACTTGCTTAAATCAGAGGCCACTAGTGTATGTTGGTGAAGATGTAGTACCGGGACAAGTTCTAGCAGATGGCTCTGCCACCGAAGGAGGGGAGTTAGCTCTTGGTCAAAATATATTAGTAGCCTATATGCCTTGGGAAGGCTATAACTATGAAGATGCTATTTTAATTAGTGAGCGTTTAGTATACGACGATATATATACAAGCATTCATGTAGAAAAATTTGAAATAGAAGCTCGCCAAACAAAATTAGGTCCAGAGGAAATTACTCGAGAAATTCCTAATATTGGAGAAGATTCTCTTAAAAACTTAGATGAACAAGGAATCATTCATATTGGAGCATGGGTAGAAGCAGGAGATATTCTTGTAGGGAAAGTGACTCCAAAAGGAGAATCAGATCAACCTCCGGAAGAAAAACTGCTTCGAGCCATCTTTGGAGAAAAAGCACGAGATGTGAGAGATAATTCACTAAGAGTCCCTAATGGTGAAAAAGGAAGAGTAGTAGATGTACGAGTATTTACGAGGGAGCAAGGTGATGAGTTACCTCCAGGGGCCAATATAGTCGTTAGAGTCTATGTAGCTCAGAAACGCAAAATTCAAGTTGGTGATAAAATGGCAGGACGCCATGGCAACAAAGGAATTATTTCTAGAATTTTACCAATTGAAGACATGCCATACCTTCCCGATGGTCGACCCATGGATATAGTATTAAATCCTTTAGGTGTTCCATCAAGGATGAATGTTGGCCAAGTATTCGAATGTCTTCTTGGGTGGGCTGGAGAAAATTTAGGAGTACGGTTTAAGATTACTCCTTTTGATGAAATGTATGGTGAAGAGTCATCTCGAAAAACTGTTCATGGTTTATTAGCTAAAGCAGCTGAGAAGCCTCGAAAAGATTGGGTTTACGAAGATGCTCATCCAGGAAAGATACCTGTCTATGATGGACGTACTGGAGAAAAGTTTGATCGTCCCATCACTGTTGGTCAAGCCTATATGTTAAAGCTAGTACATCTTGTTGATGATAAAATTCATGCACGTTCTACAGGACCTTACTCTTTAGTCACTCAGCAACCTCTTGGAGGAAAGGCTCAACAAGGTGGCCAACGTTTTGGGGAAATGGAAGTGTGGGCTCTAGAAGCATATGGTGCTGCATATACCTTGCAAGAATTATTAACAGTAAAATCTGATGATATGGAAGGGCGCAATGAGGCCTTAAATGCCATTGTTAAAGGAAAGCCTATACCTCGTCCAGGAACACCAGAATCATTCAAAGTATTGATGAGAGAATTACAGTCTTTAGGTCTAGATATTGCTGTTCACAAAGTAGAAACAGCTGATGATGGAACAAGTCGAGATGTAGAAGTTGATTTAATGGTTGACAGTCAACGCCGTTCACCTAACCGCCCAACTTATGAATCACTAACTACAGAGGATCTTGAAGCAGAAGAGGTTTAAACGGAAGAATTTTCAATGATAGATATCAATAAAAATTATTTATTATTGGCTATTAATTACTATTAACTATAAACTACTAACCAAAATGACATTCTATAATCAAATTGTTGACAAACGTCGCTTAAAAAAACTAATCGCTTTAGCTTTTCGTAATTATGGTTCAGCTCATAGTTCTCAAGTAGCAGATGATTTAAAAGACTTAGGTTTTCGCTATGCAACTAAAGCTGGAGTTTCTATTAGTATTGATGACTTGACGGTTCCTCCTGCTAAGAGAGGAATGCTTGATAGTGCTGAAAAAGAAATTAATAGTACAGAAGCCAGATATGCTCGTGGAGAGATAACTGAAGTAGAACGTTTTCAAAAAGTTATTGATACTTGGAATAGTACGTCAGAAAAACTTAAGGATGAAGTTGTTCGCAATTTTAGACTAACTGATCCTCTAAACTCTGTATATATGATGGCTTTTTCTGGAGCGCGTGGCAACATGAGTCAAGTTCGACAGTTGGTTGGAATGCGTGGTTTAATGGCTGATCCACAAGGTCAAATCATAGATCAACCAATTAAAACTAATTTTCGTGAGGGTTTAACAGTAACAGAATATGTAATTTCTTCGTATGGAGCTCGAAAAGGATTAGTAGATACTGCTCTTAGAACAGCTGATTCAGGATATTTAACTAGAAGACTAGTGGATGTTTCTCAAGATGTAATTGTTCGAGAGATAGATTGCGGAACTCGTCGTGGTCTAATGGTTAAAGCTATGAAAGATGGTGAGCGTGTAAAAATAGCATTAGGAGACCGATTATTAGGACGAGTCTTAGCTGAAGATGTAGTAGTGGGAAATGACATCTTAGCTAAAAGAAATCAAGCTATTGATGCAGAGCTCGCTACTAAAATTGGTAATAGTGTAGAACATGTAATAGTACGTTCACCTTTGACATGTGAAGCAGCTCGCTCAGTATGTCAGTCCTGTTATGGATGGAGTTTAGCAACAGGTCGCTCAGTAGATCTGGGTGAAGCAGTCGGTATAATTGCAGCTCAATCTATTGGTGAGCCCGGAACTCAGTTGACTATGAGAACATTTCATACTGGAGGAGTTTTTACAGGTGAAGTCGCTGAACAAATTAAATCTCCTAATGAAGGAATTATAAAATGGGATAAAGGATTAAGTGCTCGTAAAGTACGTACACGTCATGGGGAAGATGCATTCCAAGTTGAAACAGGTGGAGAATTAAATTGGTTCTCTAAAGAAGGCGACAATAAATCTAGCTATTTGATCACTCCTGGCTCTGTTTTATTTGTTGCTGATGGAGATGATGTCCAGAAAGATAGAATGTTAGCTGAAGTTACATCTGCCAAAACGACTTGTGCGACAGAACGTGCGACAAAAGACGTATCAACTGATCTAGCTGGGGAAGTATTTTTTGCAAGTTTAGTTGCAGAAGAAAAAACTGATCGCCAAGGTAATACGACTCATATTGCCCAAAGAGGAGGTTTAGTATGGGTACTATCAGGAGAAGTATATAACTTTCCCCCTGGGGCAGAACCAATAGTGCTAAATGGAGATCAAGTAACAGCAGAAGATGTATTAGCAGAAACTAAACTAGTATCTCTTAATGGGGGAATGGTTCGATATCTTCCTCAAAGTCGTGAAATAGATATTATTACTGCTTCTGTATCTTTAGATACAGCTGAGATACGTAGAGAAAGTAATGGTGGACATGAACAATATATAGTTTATACAGCTGATAATCAAAGATTTTTACTAAAAGCAACTCCTGAAACAAAAGTACAAAATCATGCAATTATTGCGGAATTAATTGATAATCGTTATGAAACTTCTACAGGTGGTATTCTACGTTATGGTGGTATAGAGGTAGCAAAAGGAAGTCGTAAAACTGGTTACGAAATACTAGGAGGAGGAACTTTACTGTGGGTTCCTGAGGAAACTCATGAAGTCAATAAAGATATCTCTCTACTAATAGTTGAGGATGGGCAATATGTTGAAGCAGGTACTGAAGTAGTAAAGGATATTTTTTGTCAGTCTTCAGGTGTTGTTGAAGTTGTTCAAAAAAATGATATTTTACGAGAAATTATTATTAAACCTGGAGAATTTCATCTAGATGTTGACCCAAATGAAGTTGTATTGAAAAACGAAGATCTCGTTCCTCCAGGAACAGAAGTTTTACCCGGTGTTGTCAGTACTGATCTACGTCAAGTTGAATGGATTGAAAGCACTGAAGGACAAGGTCTACTGCTACGCCCTGTTGAGGAGTATAATATTAATCATAAGCCAAAAGTTCCATCCCAAAATTCAATTAATGGAAGAGATCTAGAAAGACATATTGAATTACGACCTATACAAAAATTATTTTATAAAGATGGAGAAAGGGTAAAATCAGTTGATGGAGTCCATCTCGTAAATACTCAGTTAGTACTGGAGATTGATACTGGAAATGATCAATTATCTTCTACTTTAGTTGCAGATATTGAATTAAAAGATGATGATACAAAAGATTGCCAGCGTTTACAACTAGTTATTCTAGAATCTTTAATACTACGTCGAGATCTTGATACAGATCCTCATGGTGGAATAATTAAGACTAGTGTTTTAGTATCTGATGGAGATCAAATATCTCCAGGTGATGTAGTAGCAAAAACTGAAATTCGATGTAAGGAAAATGGACAGATTCGAGGAATAAAAGATGGTCTTGAGGCAGTACGTCGTCTTTTAGTAGTAAGAGATGAAGATATTCACACTTTTACATTAAGCGAAGAACCTCAAGTAAAAGAAAATGACTTAATTGTGGCAGGGGCAAAACTTGCTCAAGGAATAGTTGCACCTGATTCAGGATTAATATCTTCTATAAATCAGATTAATTCATCAAAGTATGAAGTAACTCTACGATTAGCTCGCCCTTATAGAGTTTCTTCTGGAGCCATTTTACATGTTGATGATGGAGATTTAGTTCAACGTGGAGATAACTTGGTCTTATTAGTTTATGAAAGGGCCAAAACAGGGGATATCATACAAGGTTTACCTCGAATTGAAGAATTATTAGAAGCTCGAAAGCCAAAAGAAGCCTGTGTCTTAGCTAGAAAGCCAGGAGTTTGTCAAATCGAATACAGCGATAATGAAATTCTATCAATGAAAGTTATTGAAGATGAAGGAGGAGAAACTGATTACCCTATTCTTCTTAACCAAAATGCTATTGTCTCAGACAACCAAAAAGTTGATATTGGTGAACATTTAACTGATGGTCCAGCTAATCCACACGAATTATTAGAAGTCTTTTTTAATTACTATGTTGATAAAAAAGGAGTCTATGAAGCCGCTTTAATTGGTTTACAAGAAGCCCAAAAATTCTTAGTTGATCAGGTACAGGTTGTTTACCAATCTCAAGGAATTGATATTTCTGATAAACATATTGAAGTCATTGTTCGCCAAATGACTGCAAAGGTTAGAGTTGATGACGGTGGAGATACAACAATGTTACCTGGAGAATTAGTAGAACTACGTCAAATAGAACAAGTTAATGAAGCTATGTCTATTACAGGTGGTGCGCCGGCTATGTATACTCCTGTTTTGTTGGGAATTACTAAGGCTTCGCTGAATACAGACAGCTTCATAAGTGCAGCATCCTTCCAGGAGACCACTCGTGTTCTAACAGAGGCAGCTATTGAAGGAAAGTCTGATTGGTTAAGAGGCTTAAAAGAAAATGTAATTATTGGTCGTTTAATTCCTGCAGGTACTGGCTTTAATGCTCATGAAGAAATGCTTACAGGAACTGTAGATACCAATGATGATAATTCTGATAATCACTATGAAAAAGAGAGTAAGCGGTATGATACAGAGCATTCAAATCGATTGCTAGGATCTACTTTGGATAAAGTAGATGAGAATATGATCTTAGACGATAATATTGCTCGTGCTTATACTAAAGCAGATACTCCTTGGAATATTAATACTAGAACAAATAATGATGAGTGAATAAAACTTAATTTATTATCCTAGACAAAAACAGAATATAATATTCTCTTATGGTATTTGTTCTTTATTTTGATTATATTTTGAAGATATTGTAGATCTTCAAAATATAATCAAACGGTTATATACTAGTTTATATATCTTAAATAAGCTTAAAATATATAAATATGGAAAAATCAAACTTAGCTATGGATTTAAGTGCTTTAAGACAAGAATATAATTGTGAAGGCCTAATAAAAAAAGACTTAGCTTTGGATCCTTTTCATCAGTTTGAAAAATGGTTTAAGCAATATACACAAGCGAATCTACCAGAACCAAATGCAATGGTCTTAGCAACTGTTTCGGAAAGAGGAGAACCTTCGACAAGACTAGTTCTTTTAAAATATTTTGATAAACAAGGATTCGTCTTTTTCACAAATTATAAAAGCAAAAAAGCTAAACAAATAGAGAAAAATTCTAATGTTGCTCTATTGTTTCCATGGTTTCCTCTAGAACGTCAGGTCAAAATCCAAGGAACAGCTAGCAAAATATCAATAACAGAATCTTTGGCGTATTTTGTTAGTCGTCCTCGAGGTAGTCAAATAGGTGCTTGGTGCTCACACCAGAGTACTGTTGTATCTTCAAGAAGTATATTAGAAAATAGCTATGAAGAGTTAAAGATAAAATTTCAAAATAAAACAATACCTCTGCCATCTTTTTGGGGAGGATATCGTGTAGTTCCTAAACAATTTGAGTTTTGGCAAGGACGTAGTAATAGACTACATGATAGATTTACTTATAGCTCTACAGATGATGACCATTGGAGTATTGACCGTTTATCTCCTTAGCCTAGTTCTTCTAGAAGAAAATATTAATTGTATTATTACTTTAATCATAGCTAAATGCTTAAACAATAAAAATCCTACCGAATGAAAAGAATAACTATTAATTAATGTAACAATTTAGATTACTCTAAGGTTACAACCTCATTTATTTTTTAAAAATTATCTGAAAAGTAAGTTCTATAGCCATATATTCAATCAGATAAAATATTTTAGGTAGAAAAATCAAAGTATAATTTTCTAATAGTAAATAATAAGTATAAATTAGTTTAGTAATCCATAAATTTTCATTATGTATGAGAATAATAATTCAATAGTCTAAAAATAAAAGAAAGTTAATTAGATTAGTCAATATACAATAAATAAGCTTCTTAAAGTTAAGCTGAAAATCCGTATATGTTTTGCTTGGATTATTAAGGTTATGATTGATATTATTATAATTACGATATTTATTCTGGTAGCTGCTGGAATTGGTTTCAATAGCGTTGACTTACTTTCTTCAGAATTACAAAAACAAATTTCCGATATTAATAGCTTGCGATGTTTAGGAGCTTTTTGTTCTTCAATTTTAGGACTAATTTTTGGTCTAGTTGCACAAACTACATATAGACATATAGAAGCAGAGATTAAGTCCATTTCCATAGAAGTTATTCTAACAAGGTCAATAGGACTTGTTATAGGACTCATTATCGCTAATCTTACTATTGCCCCAATCTTTTTACTACCGATACCTCAAGAGTTTACTTTTATTAAACCTATGGTTGCTATTCTAGGAAGTATTTTATTCTCTTTTATGGGAGTTAGCATAGCAGGTGTTCATCAAAGAAAACTTCTAAGATTTGCGAATTTTAATATTACAGAATCCGGTTCAGCTAAAGAAAACAAGTTTGAGGATGTCTCTATCAAAATTATTGATACTAGTTGCATAATAGATGGACGTATAGAAAAACTTTTATATACAGGATTTATTGAAGGAAGAATTCTGGTTCCTGAATTTGTATTACAAGAATTACAAATATTAGCAGATAATAATAATGAGCAAAAACGTTTTAAAGGACGTAGGGGATTAGATATATTACATAGAATGCAGGAATCGTTTCCTGATAATCTTTTTGTTTATCAAAGTTATTATAAAAAAGTTTCTACTGTTGATGCAAAATTAGTTGATCTTGCAAGAGAAATTAATGGGATTCTTTTAACGAACGACTACAACTTAAGTAAAGTAGCTAGCTTACAAAAAGTTGCTATTCTTAACATTAACGATATAACCGAAGCTAGTCGCTTAATTTACTTACCTCAAGATATATTGCATCTTAAAATCATTAAGCCAGGACAGGAAACTAATCAAGGAGTAGGATATTTGGAAGATGGCACGATAGTAGTTATAGAAGAGGGAGAAAAGTATATAGGAAAAACTGTAAGCGTACTTGTAACCTCTTTGTTCCAAACTTCTACAGGGCGAATGGTTTTTGCCAAAGCTCAGTCAGTTATATCTTAGTATTAAAATTATTGTACATTTTACAGTTATTAAAATTTGTTTTGAATTAAGTACAATTTAATTCTTCAAATATATTATGTCTTGTATGCAATCTTTTTAAATGAGATTCGAGTTCATAAGTTAATCTTTCAGAATCATTTTTAGTGTCTTGGAAATCATATATAGTTATATCCATAGGTAAACCAATATTCACAACAACTTTTGTCCGCCAAGAAGGGAAAAATTTACTGTATTGAATACTAATTGGTAGTATTTTTACTGTATTACTAGGTTGTTGATACTTAACGTCTATAACAATATGTGCTGTACCTCTTTTCAAAGTTCTAACCTGGGATCCCCTGAAAATACCTCCTTCTGGAAAAATAACTAACATTTTTTCTTTTTTTAAAATCTCTATACTATGATCTAAGCCACCACCAATTAATTGTTTAGAGTTGATGGGAAAACCTCCTAACTTCCGGATAAACCAACCTTGAATACCTTTCATTTCACTAGAAGACACCATAAAATTGAGATCTTGTCCACTCGCTACACGACCTACGGCATAAGGAATTATTAAGGCATCCCAACGAGAACGATGGGATGGAGTTACAATTACTGAACCATTTTTAGGAATATTTTCTTGTCCTTTTATTATCAAACGACCAAAATAAAATGGCAAAATTATCCAGAATCCTAAAATATAAGCAATATAAATTAACCAGGGAGAAATTTTAGGTTGTAATTTTTCATGAGAATGATTGAAGATATACATACAGTTAAACAAAAGTTGTAAAAATAATAGATTCAAACATTAGTTACCAAGCATCTTTTGGACTTTTTCTTGTAAATGTTTGTTTTTCGCGACTATTTCCTCAATTTTTAGAAACCTTGATAAATCTAATCCCTGAGTTTTTACAGTACTTTGTCTCTTTTTCTCTGCATTGTTCATAATTTCTTCAAGTTTAACAACAACTTTTCGAAATCTATCTAAATCTTCTGAAGAATTATTAAGACTGGGTTGTAACTGTCTTTGATTTTTATTAATTTCCATAAATTTCTCAGGAGTTAGACCTTCCTTTTTCATTGCTTTGGCCATGATATGTTGCATGTTCATTTCAATTCTTTGAAATTGCTTAATTACATTTACAAATTGCTTTAATTCTAAAGGACTAATTTCCTGTGAATAAATAGTTTCTGTTTTTATGGTAGGCGATAAAGGTGCTTGAAATTGAGATTTAACTTTCTGAGGAAATGAAAACAATAAAATTGTAACTATACTTCCTAATATGGATATTTTAAACATAAACTTTTTCCTGAACATTTATTTATAATTCCAGTATAGTTAATTATCTTAGACTTCTATTGTTTAAATTGCCACATATTTTGAGCTATTAGTTATTGAAATTTTCTTTAACAAAAATAGATTTATTTATTCTTTATAATTTAATTCAATGAAACATATTTTATAATCATTATAATCTTGGTAGGTACGGATAAAAGTCTCTCCATGCAAATCCGGCAATTGATTTTAATTTTTGTGAAATTCAACACTATGAGTCAGAAAAAGAGATTAAATATTATTATTAAGGGTATTGTTCAAGGTGTTGGTTTTAGACCTTTTATTTATAAACTATCAATCAAGTTAGACTTAAAAGGAATAGTTATTAATTCTGGATCAGGAGTTATTGTCGAGGTTGAAGGAAATAAGTACAATCTACAAAGTTTTCTATTAAAAATACATGAGGAAAAACCTGTAATATCAAAAATTGATATTATAAAAGTTATTACTCTTGAACCTGTCGGATATCCGACTTTTGAAATAAAAAATAGTATTAATGACAAAAAAAATGTTACAGTTCCTCCTGATCTAGCTACATGCCAGGATTGTTTAGAAGAGATTTCTGATCCTAATAACAGAAGATATTTATATCCTTTTACTAATTGTACTAACTGTGGCTCACGTTATAGTATTATCCTTGGACTACCGTATGATCGCTCTCAAACAAGTATAAATAAGTTTACTATGTGTAAATTTTGTAAAGAAGAATATAAAGATTCTTTGGGCAAGCGATTCCATTCTCAAGTAAATTTCTGTCCCTATTGTGGTCCAGAGTTAAAACTATTAAATAATAAAGGTCAAATACTATCATATAGTCTCGAAGCATTAAGACAATGTATTAATGAGCTTAAAGCTGGAAAAATTATTGCAATTAAAGGATTAGGTGGATTTCAGTTTATTACTAATGCCAGAAATATAAATTCAGTTAATAAGTTAAGAAAATATAAAAATCGACCTGCAAAACCATTCGCTTTAATGTATTCTTCATTGGAAGCTATAAGAACTGATTGTCAAATTAGTTTGTTAGAAAAAGAATTGTTAATTTCGCCTCAAGCTCCTATCGTTTTACTTAAGCGAAAAACTAATAATAGTCTGAATTGTAATATTGCACCGAATAACCCATATTTAGGAGTTATGCTTTCCTCAACTTCTTTACACTATTTATTACTAAAAGAATTAAATTTTCCGCTTATCGTAACTAGCGGAAATATTAATAGTGAACCTATATGCATTGAGGAAGGAGAAGCTATACAGTCTTTAGGACCTATCGCTGATTCATTTTTAGTTCATGATTTACCAATTATTCGTCCTATTGACGATTCTGTAGTAAGAATTATACAAGGAAGAAAAGCATTTATACGATGTGCTAGAGGATATGCACCTATATCTTTAATGATGAACAAACAATTATATTCAAATTATAAAAAATTTATAAACATACCTAATGTTCTAGCAGTTGGAAGTCATACAAAAAACACTGTGGCCATACTAAAAAATAACCAGATTTTTGTAAGTCAACATATTGGAGAACTGAGTACACTAAAAACCTTTGAATCGTTTAAGAATACAATTAATAGTCTTAAAGCCTTATATCAATTTAAACCACAAATTATAGTATGCGATAAGCATCCTGATTATGTATCCAGTCATTTCGCGAAAGCTCAGAAGTTACCTTTGGGAAAAGTCCAACATCATTATGCTCATGTACTTTCTTGTATGTTAGATAACCAATTGAAGCCACCGGTTTTAGGAATCGCATGGGATGGAACTGGATATGGTAACGATAGTACGATTTGGGGAGGAGAATTCATACTAGTTTTAAATAATTATTACGAAAGAATTGCCCATTTTCATCCTTTTAAGCTTCCAGGAGGTGACAAGGCTATTAAAGATTCTAAGCGTAGTGCATTAGGCATGCTATATGAGATATCAAATTTTAAAGATAACTTAGAACTGTCTTTCTTGAAAGAATTCTCAAAACAAGAATTATCTTTATTACAACAAATGTTATCTCTTAATATTAATACATTTTTAACCACAAGTGTAGGTAGACTATTTGATGGAGTTGCAGCAATTTTAGGAATATGTTATGAAAATACTTTTGAAGGGCAAAGTAGTATGATGTTAGAGCATGCTACTATAAGTTCCGAAACTGAGGACAGTTATACTTATACGATAAGGGAAAAAAAATATCCTTATATAGTAGACTGGAAACCAATCATAAAAGAGATAATTCAAGATTTACTTAGTAAAGTACCATATGGAGAAATTTCCGTAAAATTTCATAATACCCTTGCTGAAATTATTGTTGATATTGCTAAAATATCTCAGATAAAAAATATTTTATTAACTGGAGGATGCTTTCAAAACAAATATCTTACAGAAAGGGTAATTTTTAGGTTAGAGCAGGAAAATTTGGTTCCTTTCTTTCATAAACATATACCATCGAATGATGGAGGTATCGCTTTAGGACAAATCATAGCAGAGATTATCCATAAATAATAATTTTTTAATAAGGTACGAAAACGTTAATAAGAATCTATAGTTTAAATTTTAGAGAACTTTTATTCAATTAAATAGATTAATAAAACTTTTTCAGTTTCAATAGAATGAAAAGCTTTATAAAGTTCGCTGTGTATATATTCCATACAAACTGGTATAAAAATAATGTTTTTATTAATGTTATCTTTTATACAAGACGATGTAGACTTAGTTATTATATTAAATTCAAAGATTTATTATGGAATTAGTGTTTCCTAAAGATTTAAGATTCTTAGATTCTCATGAATACGTTCGTTTAGATGAGAAAAGTGCCATTATTGGAATTAGTGCTTATGCTATTGAACAATTAGGAGATATAGTATTCTTGGAATTGCCCAATATAGGAGATATTATACGCACTGGAGAGAGTTTCGGTTCAATTGAATCAGTCAAGGCGGCTGAGGATCTTTATCCTCCAATTTCAGGGATCATCATAGATCGTAATGAGAGGATAATTGAAAATCCAGATGAAATAATCGATGATCCTTATGGAGATGGATGGTTGTTAAAAGTACAAATTGAAGATTTTAACAACGAATTAAAAAATACTTTGTCAGAGCAAGAGTACAGACATATGTTAAATGAGCATACTTAAACAATGAAAAAATCTAATTATTAATAGGAATTAAGCCGTAGAGTAATTAGTAATTAAACATCTTCAAAAAGTTGAATGTTACATCTTTTTTGCCTGAAAAATACGTTTTACTACTGCTTCAACAACTTTATCAGGGGTTGAAGCTCCAGATGTAACTCCAATAGTTAAAGGTGTATTAGGAAGCCAATTATCTTGAACAACTAAATCTTGTGTTAATGGTTTATGTTCAATTCTGTTTCCTAGAAGAATACGTTTTTCACTATCTATATGATAAGAAGGAATTCCCTTTTCTATAGCGATTTCCTGTAAATGTGTAGTATTAGATGAATTAAAACCACCAATAACTACCATTAAAGAAATATTTTCTTCTACTAGGTTCAACATAGCATCCTGACGTTCTTGAGTAGCATCACATATTGTATTAAAACTCATAAAATGTTTATCTAACTCAACTGGACCATACTTTTTTAATATAGTCATCTCAAACATTTTTCCAATTTGTTCTGTTTCACTCTTAAGCATAGTTGTTTGATTAGCTATACCTAGTTTTATTAAATCTTTATCTGGATTAAAATCTTCTGAGCAAGCATTTCGAAATTTTTCTAAGAATAATTTTTTATCTCCTCCATTGAGCATATATTCACAAACATAAGCTGCTTCCTCAAGATTTAATACGACTAAATAGGTTTCAGCAAAGGAACTAGTAGCGACAGTTTCTTCATGCTTATATTTCCCATGAATTATAGATGTATAGTTTTTTTTCTTATGTTTTTCAACTGAATTCCAAACTTTAGAAACCCATGGACAAGTTGTATCAATAATAGTACATCCTATACTGTTCAAAAATTGCATTTCTGTAACACTTGCTCCAAAAGCAGGTAGTATAACTACATCTCCTTGTTTCACAACAGAAAAATCTTTGTTTTCACCAATAATTTTAATGAATCCAACATTCATTTCCAACAAACGTTGATTAACTGAAGGATTGTGAATAATTTCATTAGTAATCCATATTTGTTTATCTGAAAAATGCTGACGAGTTTCATAAGCCATAGCTACTGCACGTTCAACTCCCCAGCAAAAGCCAAAAGCTTCTGCTAAATGGATAGTTATATCACCTTGTTGCCACCGATAGTTATTGTTACGAATTTTTTGAATTAGAGAACTTTGGTATTCTGTATTCATTACGCCCATAACTTCAGCCTCATGCCCAAAACCTTTGCGATGATAATGTATAGACTGTTGTAAAGATCTTTTAAAAGCTTTTGTATCCATGGTATCGTAAGACTAAATTTATAATTGGTACTAATTATCAATCATCTTTCATAAATGATCAAATTTGTTTAAGGAATTAATTGAAATTATACTAGATCGTAATAGCAGTTTAAGTATAAGAACTGTTATTTGAACTAATTTGTTCAAACTATATAATTTAATAGTTGATAAATCTAAGTTATTTTTTATGAGAACTTTAGTATTTAATCAAAGTATTATTGAACAATATATGTGAGATCAATCACTAACTATATTAGTTAATGGAATATAAACTCTTGCAATAATCAGTCAAAAACTAATATTAAATTATCTAAATTTTTATCTATATAATTTATAAATTGTTCTAAATTTAAAACAAATCAATTTGCATAGAATTTTTGATGATACTCTAAACTTAGAAAATTACGGCAGAAAATAAGCTGTGTTGAAAATATTCTTTCAAATATAAAAAATCTAAACATTTTAAGGTTAAATACTTTATCTTAGTTTAATTTATATATATTTTCTAATTTACAGCTATCATTTAGATATTGCTTTTTGATATGGTAAATATTAAATAATATAGTATTGATTTAATCTTTTTTTATGAATAATCCTTTAAAAGAATCTTCTTCGCAAGAAGTTAGCCCTTTAAGCTGTCTTATTGGATCATTTTTAGCCGGAATATTAGGCTATGGACTTTATGTATTAACTAGTTCTATTATTTATTCTTTTTATGCTAAGCCTTTAATATCTTCTAATCTTTTAACTATAAAATTAGGAAGTTTGGTAAGGACCTTAGTCATGGGCGTTGCTTCATTAGCAACTTTTATATGTTTCTTTATATCTTGTGGGTTAATTTTATTAGCTTTTCAATTATTTTGGAATAAAATTAATCGTACTTAGTTGAAAGATTTTTTATGATACTTTTATTTACTTCATTAAATTCATAAATTACTGTTTTATTTTCTCTTAGCCTACCCAATCGTGTAGGCTTTTGATGCTTTAGTCCCACTAAAAGTAATCCAGCATTATCTGTTTCAATAATAATACTTTTTTCTCCCTGCCATACTTTTTCTATTTTTTCGTTAAATAATCCATTAAACTTTATATGATTATCAACTATTACTTTTAATGTTGACTCTCCTTTCCCACTAACTTTTACTACTATATTACTCTTATCTATTCCAGAAGATAATGAATTTACAGTAATTTGATCTGAAATACTATCATATTTCTTTTCTAAAAAAAAAAGAAATACAGTCAAAATGATATTGATTGAAATATAGACATTAAATATATAAATAAAGTAGCAATATAAAGGCTTTAATGAAATGGATAATGGTTTAGAAAAAATTTGTGAGTAAGAAGTAGATTTAGATGTAATATTACTTAATGAGTCGACTGGTAACCCCTCAACCAATTTTTGTCCATCTAAATCTAAGCAATTAGCGAATTTTCTTATTAAATTTTTTGTATAAATTATTTCTGACAATTTATTTAAATGACCATTTTCGATAGCTTTTAAAACATATATTGGAATACTTGTTTTTTGAGAAATAGAAATAAGTTTTAAACCTTTTTTTTTTCTGGCATAAAAGAGTTGATTACCAATTTCTCGTAAAGTATCTTCCTGCATTTTATTTTTTTTCACTAGAAGGAAAGTAGTATATTTAGATTGACTGAGATTACTCATTTTAGTGGATAATAAGGTTAAATAATACCCATTATTTTCTAATATTTATCAGCTAATGTTTTATTACATTATTATGAAATAATTTTGTCAGATATTTTAAAGTATTAACTTCTGAAGAATTCAATAAACGATAATTTCCAATACTTAAGTTACTAGCTTTAGAAGTTAATAAAGATATAGGCCCAATAGCAGTACGATGCAGTTTCATAACATCTAACTTAAATTGCTGCGCAATACGGCGAATTTGTCGATTTTTACCCTCTGTCAAAATAATTTTTAAATTCGTATATTGTCCATTATTGTTAAGGATTTCTATATAAGTAGGTAAGGTTCTCCTTCCGCCCAAGATAACACCCTGGCGCCAATTTTTTAATATTTTTTGTGTAAAATTGCCTCGTACCATAACTTCATATTTTTTAGGTAAATGGTACCGTGGATGAGTTAATTGTAAAGTTAAATTTCCATCATTTGTCAATAATAAAGCTCCGGAAGAATTCATATCAAGTCTTCCGACAGGATGTATCCCTATTCCTTTTCTTAAACTATTAGGAAGTAGTTCCATTACAATAGGACGATTTTGAGAATCACTACAAGAACAAATTACTCCTACAGGCTTATTCATTAACATATAGAGTAATTGTGGTTTTTTATTGGATTCAATTAACTTTCCATCCAATTTTAAAAGATCATAAATTGGATCTGCCTTATCTCCTAATACTGCAACTTTTCCATTTAATTTTAATCGCCCTTCTAATATTAAAGTTTCTGCATGACGTCTGGAAGCAATTCCCCATTGAGATAAGATCTTCTGTATTCGCTCTTCCACTTCTATTAAACCTCAAAATGTTAACAAAACTTCCTATCTTTATATTCACGTATTAACAAGACTACATAAAATTTATTTTATGTAGTCTTGTTAAAATTTATGAAACGCTATTGGTCTATTATCTAATAAATAATTAAATGTAATACATGACATTTTGAAATTAAACAACAAAACGGAAACTTATACTTTATTTTTTTCAATTTCGATTTACATATTACAAGCTAAACCTATAGAATTTGTTTTAATTTATTAGCTATTATTTTCTTCTTGATACGAATTAACTTATACACACTCTCTTGTTGCATTAAAGTATAGTCTGACTTTGCTAAATGTAATTTATCCAAATATTTTTTTTCGCTAACTATTAATATATTTTCCTGACTATTTATTTGTTGAAAATATTTTATAGCAAACCCATTATCAATATCAGATTCTGTTATTGAGTCAACAACACCTTGTGTATAAAATACCAAACTCGGACGCATAAAACCTAGAAAAACTAGTCTTTCGTTTGCCTCTCTTTCAGTTTTTATCAAATTGGCAATTTCTCTCAAAGGTAAGTGTCTTTGACTGTCAACAAGTTGTGCAACTGGTAAGCAAATCCAAGAAAAGAAACCTAAAAATCCTAATAAGTTAGCAACCCACAGCCAAGAACGATAATTGCGAATCCAAACTAACAATAGAGCAAAAAAAGCGGAAAACGACCAAATTATTCCTCCTTTTACCAATAAATGAGATCTTAGTAGGAAATTTTCTAGCTCGGGCATCACAGGATCATTTCCAATGAAATGATGGCTATAGAAAATGGCTGTAGCAAACCCAATCAAGATACCAATATTAGCAATACAACTTATTAAAAATAAAAAGGGCCATATTTTTGATGACTGTTTATTGTTATTGATTCGTTTACCCCAAAATAGTGTTAATATAACCGCTACAGCAGGAATAGAAGGTAAAATATAACTTATTAGTTTTGTTGCAGAAATAGAAAAAAATAGGAAGATTACAATAAACCAGCATAGACAAAATATGCCTAAATGATTACTACGGGAAGAGTTTACTAGTTGATTTCGTTTCCAAAATTTTAGTTCAGCCAATGCAAGGGGAAAATAAACTGACCAGGGTAACAACCCTATAATAATAACAATTGCATAGTAATACCAAGCTCCAGGATGACGGCTTACGACACTTGTAAATCTCTGGACATTATGCAATCCAAAAAATGTATTAATATACTCTTGCCCATGAGCCATAGTAACTAGAATAAACCAAGGAGTGGAAATTAGAGAAAAACTCAACAATCCAGATATCCAAGAAATTTCTTTAATAACTGGAACAAGCTGCTTTACATATATTAAAAAAACAGAAACAATGATACCAGGTAGGACTAGAGCAACAGGGCCTTTTGCAAGAATGCCTAAAGACATAAAAATCCAATATCCAAGATACCACAACTTTTTGACCGATAATCCTAAGTAAGTACAAGAACCTTTTCCTTGTTGCACATAGCCTAAAAAAAAAGAAAATAACGCTAAAGATATACTGCTTGCTAAGAAAATATCAGAAACACTTGTTCGTCCCCAAGCAATCCAGAAAGGATTTAATGCAATAATTCCTGAACCAATCCATGCAGAAAGCCATGGTTTTGTAGTAGAAGAAAGACCTTTTGATGAGATAGTATCACCGAAATTTTTTAAAGTATAAAAAGCTAGTATTATTACTAAGATCGCTGCTAACGCTGAGGGAATTCTAGCTCCCCACTCATTAATTCCAAATATTTTATACGATAAGCCAATAAGCCAATAAGTTAGAGGTGGTTTATCAAAACGTACTTCTTGATTCCAATATGGAGTAATCCAATCTCCTGTAACTACCATTTGCCGAGCTGCTTCTGCAAACATCGGTTCTGTTTTATCTAATAGACCAATATTCCCTAGTTCTGAAAAAAAAGCAATAGAACTAATTAAGAATAGCCATAAGAATGAAAATAACCAAAGTGTTTTTTTATCCTTCTTCCAAGCATCGATAATTTTATTCTCAAACATTGATGATTTTATTCTGTTTATTAAATTTATTTTTTTATTTTTTCATCTTTAAGAATCAAGGTACTTATTATTAATGGACTTTAATAAAGTGATACAAAATAGAAACCCCATAAAGGCAATAACAGTACCTGCTAGTAAATCAGTATACCAATGAATATTTAGATAAATACTTGACCACCCTATTGTCATAACAAAAAAAATAGAAATGGTATAAAAAAAAGCTTTCCATTTTGGAAAATAAAAACCCATTAGATAAGAGAAATATAAATATAGCATCAAATTTCCAGATATGTGTCCACTTGGATAACTTTTCCCGTGAACATCAATAAGACCTGGAATTGGGCGAATACGTCCAAACCATGGTTTTAATATTTTATCAATTACCAATAAAATTCCCATAGCTGAAATAGCTAATACTTGAGCCTCTTTCCAATAAGATTTCCAACATAAAAATCCTAAACTTAGGATAACAATACAAGCTGCAACTTCTGATTCCCCTAAAAAATAGAATATCTTAGCTATTTTAGTTAAGATAGGATGTTGATAAAGATGAACCAACTTTATTAGATTAAGGTCCATAGTATTCAATTTACCTGAGATAACTATTCTAGTTAAGCCAGTAAATAATGTTACAACAGTAATGAAGAATAAAGCAAAAGTTTTATCAATTTTATTCAATAAATGTTTTTTAAATTTCATACTATTAAGTAACTTAAATAGTAGGTATTGCCGTATGATAGCATTTAAGGCTAAATCTAGCTGGAGATCGTTAAAATTAATTCAATTACAATTGAATTTAAGATTTTTTAGTAGTATCAAATACTTAAAGAATACTATAGATTTTCTATATAAAAGAAATATAAATGTTAATAGTTAGAAGTTAGTTAATTATTTAGATAATTAGCTTTTAATATGTATATTAATACGAAAATTTATATTAAGGCTAAGGAGCAATAGAATATTGATAGAAAATAATTTCTTATGTACATATATAGTACATTTTACAAAAATTTCACTTCAATTATTTTATTCTACATATCTCAGTTTACTTCTTAACGTAAATTGAATATTCTGAAAAATTGATTTTGGAGTTAACGATGTTAAAATATTTTTAATTACTTTTTTAGGCCCTTCAGGCCCATATATAGCTCCACTAATTAAATAACTCTTCGAAGTTTCTCCTATCATATAACAAGCGATACCTGCAATAGTACCTTGAATTACTCCTATAGATAAATGCAGAAATATAGAGCTTTCCAATAGGATAGAAATTGTTTCACTAGGAATTTCTTTTAACAGGTTTAATACTAATGATATAAAAAATTCACTAATACTAATACTGATCATACTAAGAATAAGCTTTTTAATAAGACAAATTCTTCCTTTTTGAGTTATTGGAACATTATATAAATCAGATAAAGCTAATATCATTACCATATCGATAAGAGATCCTAGTATTAAATCTGCAATAATTATAGGACTAAGACCAACAATTATAAATTTTAATACTGCAGTTTTTTGAATAATATGATCAGCTTTTTTGCCATAAGTTCTAAATTTATATAATGTGGCCTGTTCATTAATTTTATCAGCTAATAACATAGAGTTAAAAGCTATTAAGGATTGTCCTTCTTTATCTAATAAATCTAAAATTTTCAGTTTTAATTGTTCAATTCTCGGTCTACCTTTTAAATACTTTAGTTTCCAATGACCTTGCTTATCTTTAACTAATTTTGAAATAAGCGGAGATGCTGCAACTGTTGTGATTTCATTGTAAGTAAATAGTTTTCCAATACGTTCATTATATATTTTTTTATGTATTTCTAAAGAATCTACTTTTGAATATTGGTCTATTTTATTAAAAACTATAATAACTGGTTTACCTAATTCTTGTAGTTTATGTAAAGCTTCAAATTCTTTTTGAGTTATATCTTCCGTAATAGTAAACAGGACTAAATCTACTTTCTCAGCTATTTTATAAGCTATTATCTCTCGATTTTTACCGTTTACTTCATCTAATCCAGGAGTGTCAATTAATTGTACTTTATGGTATTTATATTTTGATAAATGTGTTAAATTTTTATTTTTTAATAATTTCCAATTAGCAGTTTTAATAGTTTTAGTAACTCCATGAAGAGGTCCTGTCTTAAAAATTTCTCTCTCCAGCAGACTATTGAGAATAGATGATTTACCTTTTCCAACCATACCAAAAATAGCAATTTGCACAACAGATTTTTCTAATCTTATCAATGTCTGCTTCAATGATCTCAACTCTGTTTCTAATATTTTTGCATCCTGACTTGATATAGAGAAAGAATCAACAAGATTTTCTAGAGTATTTCTTGCTTGTGTATAGTTAAACTCTTCTCCTGCTTTTGCTGTATTTGATAGATCTTTATGTAAGTTCTTATAATAAAACTTATTGTTTAAATTTAGTTGAAACATTTCCTTAGATTTATACTATTCAAATTATGATAAATCTAATCTCTATTAGTTTATTAAATAAAATTCAATGATAAATTCATATCTTAAAAGTATACCAAAAAACCTTATATAGTTGTTTTAAAACTATATAATACTTATCCTCTACTTCCAAATGATTAATGATTTCAGACATCAGAAAAATAATAACTATTATGCCATTGATATAGAACCAAATTCAAATAATAGGTGGATATCTAAACCAACTCCTGTTGTTAAATGGGCTGGTGGAAAAAGACAATTGTTAAACGAACTAAGAAGTAAATATCCTGACAAATTAAAAAAAGGACTGATAAAAACTTACTTAGAACCTTTTTGTGGGGGTGGGGCAGTTTTTTTTGACATTTATTCTTCTTACAAAATTGAGAAAGCTTATCTTTTTGATAAAAATATAGAGCTAATTATATTGTATAAAGTGATACAGTATGACGTTTATAAGCTGATCGACAAATTGTATGAATTAGGAGAAAAATATTTAAATTTATCCCTAGATGAAAGAAGTGAATTCTACTATAAGACTAGGAAATTATATAATACTTTTGATAAGAAAATTAATTCTAATACTTATAGTCCAAAATGGATAGAGAGGGCTAGTTATACTATTTTTCTTAATAAGACATGCTTTAATGGCTTATATAGAGTCAACCGTAAAGAAGAGTTTAATGTTCCAATAGGTGCTTATAAAAACCCCAAAATTCTGTGTGAAAATAATTTAATTGCGGCTAACAAAGCGTTTAAAATTGCAGAAATTAAACATGATGATTTTTCTAAAGTTCTGGAATATGCAAACGAGTCTACATTTATTTATTACGATCCTCCTTATCGTCCTATTAGTCGAAAAAACAATTTTAGATCTTATACTTCATTAAGGTTTGATGATAACGAACAACAACGCTTACAACAAGTATTTGTAAAAGCATCACAATTAAAGGCGCTACAAATGTTGAGTAATTCAGATCCTAAAAATTACACAGATGATACTTTCTTTGATGAATTATATAAAGAGTTTAACATTAGCAGGTTTTTGGCTTTAAGAATGATAAATTCTAAAAGTAGCAAGAGAGGTAATATTAAAGAAATCATCATAACTAATTATTAAAATACAAAAGCTTCTGGGAATATAGAATTTTATGATATCTATAGTTCTTATTAAATTAGATGAGCTATATTTAAAATAAAAATACCTCATTCATTAAAGAGTGATTTTTTTATCTTCAAAAATAGATAATGTAAGATATTTATACTGAATCTATGTTATGAACAGTTTTTGGCTATTATGCCGAATATTCCGTAACTAAATTAATATAATATTTAAGATTTGTTCTACTTAGTTAGTGTAATTGCAAGATTAATAGCTTCTCTTAAGCTATTAATTCTCGCAATACCTTTTCCAGCGATATCAAAAGCAGTTCCATGATCAGGTGAAGTGCGAATAAAAGGTAATCCAATAGTATTATTAACAGCTTGTTCAAAAGCCATTAATTTCACAGGTATTAATCCTTGATCATGATATAAGGATAAGTAAGCGTCTGCTAACTCATCATAATTCTGAGTATAAATAGAGTTTCTAGTTTTTTCTGATTCTAATAAACTTCCAAACCAAGCCTTCATGGGTTTTACCCACATAGTATCAGGAGGAACTAAGCCGACTAATTTAATATTGGGATGATTTATTCTCTCTTTTATTAGCCAAGGTAACAACCAATCTTTCTCTTCTGTTCCTAACTGTCCATTTTCTCCACTATGAGGATTCAATCCTCCAATAATAATTTTTGGATTTTTAATAGAGAAATTATTATCAAGGTAATTAATTAATAGATTTAATTTCACAGACATAAGATTAGGAGTTAGGGTTTGTGAAACTTTATTTAAAGGAATATGTGTAGTAGCCAATAATGTTCTCATAATCCATCCAGTGTAGGGCGACTTGGCTACAAATAACATTCCAAATTGATCAACTTTTGCTCTTTTTGCCAAGATTTCAGTTTGTCCAGGATAGTTAAATCCAGCAATTTTCCAGGATAATTTTGAAATAGGAGCCGTAATAATTCCTTGAAAATTTCCTTTAAGAGTTTGAGTAATTGCTGTATTTAAATATTTAAAACTAGCTTCACCACTAGCTGCATTACCGTAACCCGGAATAATTTGGGATTGAACAATAGGATCTATCGGAACATCAAGTATCGAGAATCTTTCAGGATTAGCTAACTTTTCTTTTTTTATTGGTAATTGTTGATAATTTTCTAATAATATTGATTTTGTTCCAATAACAGTTAACTCACAAGATTGAGAAATAACGGGATCTGCTAATACCTTAAGAATAATTTCTGGTCCAATACCAGCTGGATCTCCAAGTGTTAAAGCTAACTTTGGACGTTGATTTAAAGAAAGGTTGGCAGATTGCATCTTGTTATTTTGCCTTCATGTTTTACAATACGTATTGACGAATTAATTTCGCTTAAAATTAATAAGCCTATTTATATCGTATATTAGGTAATCTTAAATATGAGCTAAACTCGTCAATAAATTTGCACGTCTGTTCCTTCTATTAGGAGAATATTTATGACAGCTGAAAGTATGATGTTTAACGGTCCAGCTTTGATAGGAGTTTTAGTTCTCTTTGGTTTAGCTTGGGGATTTCTTATACTCAAGATCCAAGGAGGAGAAGCTGAATAGTTTAAGATAATGAGGAGGAAGTATAGCTAGGTAAGCTATATTAGCTCCTCATTAAAAAATCATGTAACTATATATTATTAGATTTTGTTTAGATTTTTTAAAATAAATGTTTTTAACATAGATAGCTACAGCATTAAAGCTGAAGTAGATTAAAAGTATCAGAAAAAGTATAATATTTCTAGGGTTATTCGTACTGAAAAAATAATTAGGTTTAACAATTATTTTTTATATATTTTAAGTTTTAAGTAATAATATTTAAGTTATCTTTCTATAAAGAATGAGACATTATAAGTATTAATTTTCTTCATGTGTGCGAGGGCAAGTCTCTAAATCTTCAGCAGAAGATTGTATAGGATTTAATCCAATCCAGTTATTAATAGTATCTTGTTCGAAACCTGCGTTATAAGTCTGACCAACTTGAATTAAGGGTCGACGAATTAACAAAGGATCAGCTACCATAAGCTCTAGGATATTCCTTCCATCAGCGTTAGTAAAATTTTTTGGGATAATTTCGCCTGATTTAATTCTTGGTGCACTATGGTTGAACCATAAAGTTTGAGGAAGATCTTTAAAAAATAAATATAACTTATCTATTGTCCAAGATTCAGTCAAAATATTTTTAACGTCTAGCTCATGACCTGCGGCAATAAGTAAATTTTTCTGCTTTGTATTATTGCGACAGCCTGGTTTCTCATAAAATATAATTTTAGCCATAAAATTATTCAGTGTATCTTGATTAATTTTTAAATAGTTTGTATATGTTAGAATTGTTACTCAGCAATACTTAAAGCTAGTTTAAAAAAGCTTTTAAAATATTTTTTATAGCTTAGACTCTAAACTGTACCATAAACTTATAATTCTAAACTGTATAGGATGATTTTTATAGCTTAATAAAATTGTTTTAAATCTTTAGTTTAATCTTATCAAAGTTTTTAATCTTTACTTTCTTGTTAAAAGATCTATGAATTAAGAATTAGGGTCTAATATAGACGCGGAAAGAGATGATGTTGATATTAGAGATAAAATACTACGTTGTTATAAAGTAGTTGAATTTAAAAAACTTATCTAGGATTAATAATTTATAAGACTGCAAGAACTTAACCTATTTAAGCTCTTGCAGTCTTGTAAATAATCAGTAATACTATCTAATGAAAGATAAAATCTAACTATTCTATTCATCTGGTAGACGTTTTGCATCAAAAGTTTGAGGCAAATGTGTTTCATCATTAAGGTTATCAATTTGTAGTCTCCAACCATTTGCTAGAGTCAAAATTTTTCCGCTCCCTTCAACACTTTCTGAAACAACACCTTCTTCTAAATCTTTTTTGGGTACATAAATAGACAAGCTCCCAGCATCATTACGTAAAATGACCTTCATAAAACTACTCCAATTAGATAAATAATTAATATTTTGTGACTAAGCAATCAGCTATTCATCAAAACTACTGTAAAAGTAATTCTGTAGAAATTAATTTTCTTCATTCTCTTTATCATCAGTATCATCGAAGAAAGTATCTTCAGCGGCGACTATTTCATTATAGCGACAGCCTACAACAGAACCACTTTCCAAAAAATGAACAGCATAGATGTAATAGCTTTGAAGATAAGTACCAATACTAACAATATATCCCGTATCCCCTTTTTTAGCTAGACTTTCTCCTACTTCTTTGCCAGGAAACGTTCCATCATTGCGAATCATTTTTCGAAGACGAACTTTTTGTTCTATTTCAAAAACTGGAGGATCATTAAGTTCGATTTCACCTGGATTATACAATCCCATGAGATATTCTCCTATTTATTACTAAATCAAGTAGTTCTTCAATTGTTAGATTGCGTTTCATCTGTACAGATAAATGACGAACAGCATCTAATATTTTTTGGGACTCTTCATAATCTATATTAATGCCATGTTGGCTTAATAAGTTTATCAACAAGCTTCGCCCCGAATGTTTACCAATTACTAAACGACGTTCCCAACCTATTTCTTCTGGAGCAAAAGGTTCATATGTCTGAGGATTTTTTAAAACTCCGTGAACATGAATGCCTGATTCATGAGCAAATATGTTGTCCCCAACAATTGCTTTCCAAGGTGGAAGATTCATACCAGAGGCTTGAACAACTAGTTGAGATAATTCTCGTAAGCGAGAAGTATTTATTGGTAAATTAATTTTGTATAGCTGCTTGAGAGCCATTACAATTTCTTCAAGAGCAGCATTGCCTGCTCGTTCCCCTAGTCCGTTAACTGTAGTATTTACAGAAGTTGCTCCTGCTTGTAAACCTGCTAAAGCATTGGCAGTAGCTAAACCAAAATCATTGTGAGTATGCATTTCAACAGGAATAACGAGATTTTCAACTAATTTCTTTACTTTTTGGGTAGTAGTTAGAGGGCTAAGAATACCTACAGTATCACAGAAACGAAAACGGGAAGCTCCTAAATCTTGAGCATATTGAGCAAACTCTATTAAAAATGATTCGTTTGCACGTGAGGCATCTTCTGCACCAATAGAAACAAATAGTCCTTTGTCTAAAGCAAAATTGAGGCTACTTTTGAGTTTTTCCCAAACAGCTGTAGTTTTTCCGTCAAATTTTGCCTTAATTTGTATATCAGATACAGGAACGGCTATATGAACTCTTTTTAAGCCACAAGCGATAGAGGCCTTTATATCTGAAATTACTGCACGATTCCATCCGAGAAGAGCAGTCTTCAATCCACTATTAACAATCTTAGTAATAGCTTCAGTTTCACTACCTCCCATTGCAGGAATTCCAACTTCTAGTTCAGGAATACCAATAATATCCATAAGAGATGCAATTGCAACTTTTTCGGCAACATTAAAAACTACTCCTGCCGCCTGTTCACCATCTCTTAAAGTTGTATCATTGATGTAGACATTACTCATGCATTTAATATTCAAGATTCTTAGACAAATCCTTTATTAGGGTAATTGAAGACAAACCTGGGCATCTAACCAATCCCAAATTAGTTGTAGCTGATTAGATGAGATCAAACCATATTGCCACAAAAGCATAGGGATTGGATCGTTCGGCTGACGTTGGTTATTAAAGACAACAGATAAATCTTTTGAAGAAATAGCAATTTCCTGTTGTAGGAATTGTCTAAATTCTGTAGATATTAATTGTTTTTGCATAACAGTACTCAGAGTTAAGTTATTAATATTTTGACACCAACTAGAAAAGAAGCAAAGAGACTTAAGGTTAAAATAATAAATCATTCATAGGAATAAAATATTTTCTAATCAATAAATTTCTTCTGGTTATGAATAATAATTAAACTCTAAGACTTGGAATATTATTATTTTTCCAAATTGACTAATTTTTAGGCTAGCTAGATTAAAAAATAACAATAATTAAGTCCTACTCTAATTATTTTATTAAGAAAGGTTCACTTAACGCATAAGCTGTAAAGTAAAATAACATAATCATAGTGCTTTACGTTAATACTAATTTATAAAAAGCCATTTTTTAAATATCTATAAAGGACTATTGATTGTTAATAACTTTAGTAAATTATGGGTTTGATCATAACAATAATTGTTAACTGCTCAATCCGAATATTAAAACAATTAGACAAGAGCTTCCAATTTGAAAAACATTCTCACAATTATAAAGGAAAAGTGAGAATGTTTTTTGTATCTTATGTATCTTTTTTCCTCATTTTTCAGATCTGGATTTAATGAAATTTTAATAATCTAAATTGTCAAATCAACGTTTAAATTACCAAAATAGCCTAGCTTATAAATTTTATACAGGAACTTATTTCAAATATGTTAACTGTTGTTTTCATGTTGATTCGATTTATGAAAAAACATAATGGACTAACTTTATTTGAAATAATTAATCCTATAGCTTTAAGTCAAAATATTCAATCCGTTGACACTTTGATAAATATACTTCCAAGTAATTAGATTTAGTAGACCAAATATTGAGTAGAAAATAAAAAATCTACTTATAAGGCTAATGATTTGTTCAATACCAAGCATCATAAGAATTGAATAATGAGTATAAAAATACATGAATCTATTAATAAAAATACTCAAGCTATCTTCAAAAAATACATGTACCTTACTCTTTACAAAAAAAAAATCTTTTAAAAACCTTGTGTGAAGTGAGTTTAAAAGTATGAGTGCATCCTAAGTATCATAATTAATTTCGATTCCTTCAAAGCAACCTGACGCATAATTGACGAATGATATAAATGTTTATAACGCCGAAAACATAAAGCTTGAAATCTGATTATCGTTGATTGTTTAATCTGTTAAGGTTTTAGACTGTTTTTCCTTAAAAACTTCTTTTACTATCTCCTACTTCCTTGTCACCCTTTAACTTCACGGAATTAAATGCTACAAACTACTGGTTTGACTAATAATAACGCATCTATAGCCAACAAGACGAATTCTACAGAAACGTTATCTACTCCTAAAGCTAAGGAAAGCTGCGCTTGTCCTTCAACAGGAGACAAGCCACAACTAGATGCTAGTATTCAAGAACGTATTGCTAGGCACCCATGTTACAGCGAGGATGCCCATCATCACTACGCAAGAATGCACGTTGCTGTCGCTCCTGCCTGCAATATCCAATGTAACTATTGTAACCGTAAATACGATTGTGCTAACGAAAGCCGTCCTGGCGTCGTTAGTGAAGTACTAACCCCAGAAGAGGCAGCCCATAAGGCTTTAGTTATTGGTGGCAAGATACCCCAAATGACAGTACTAGGAATTGCTGGTCCTGGGGATCCACTAGCTAATCCTAAGCAGACATTTCGTACCTTTGAGCTAGTTGCGGAGAAAGCTCCGGATATTAAACTCTGCTTGTCTAGTAACGGCTTGATGCTTCCTGAATATATAGATCGTATCAAAGAGCTGAATATCGACCATGTTACATTAACAATAAATATGGTTGATCCTGAAATTGGAGCTAAAATCTATCCTTGGGTTCGTTATAATCGTAAGCGTTACAAGGGAATAGAAGGTGTTAAGATCCTTCATGAAAAACAAATGGAGTCTCTTGATGCACTTAGAGAAGCAGATATTCTCTGTAAAGTTAACTCTGTAATGATACCAGGTATAAACGATGAGCATCTTGTAGAGGTAAACAGAGTTATTCAGTCGAAAGGTGCATTTCTTCATAACATAATGCCTTTAATTTCTGCTCCTGAGCATGGTACTCATTTTGGTTTGACAGGTCAAAGAGGCCCTACTCCAAAAGAACTAAAAGCTCTTCAGGATAAGTGCTCGGGCAATATGAAAATGATGCGCCACTGTCGTCAGTGCCGTGCCGATGCTGTAGGATTGCTGGGAGAAGATCGTTCTCAAGAATTTACTAAAGATAAATTTTTAGAGATGAAACCTGAATATGACCTAAAGCAGAGACAAGATGTTCATGCAAATATTGAGAAATTCACAGCCGAAGTGAATATGGCCAAGGCAGAACAAAGTACTCAAAATGAGATAGACACGCCTACGATTTTAGTAGCGGTAGCAACTAAAGGCAATCGGCTCGTCAACCAGCACTTCGGTCATGCTACAGAGTTTCAAATTTTTGAAGTAAATGGTACTGATGTAAAATTCGTTGCTCATCGTAAAGTTGATCATTATTGTCAATCTGGTTATGGTGAAGAAACAAGCTTAGATAGTATTATCAAATCTATTTCCGATTGCAAAGGAGTTCTAGCTTCTAAGATTGGTCTTTGTCCCCAAGAAGCGCTTCGAAAAGCCGGTCTGGAACCTTATGAAGCATATGACATTATTGATAATGTCGCTATTAATTTTTACAAAGAGTATATGCAAAAGCAAACTGTAGGAGTTTAAAACATGAGCAACGTCTTAGACCACTGCCTTCAGTTGAGTTACTTAATATTTACTAAGTCCTCCTCTGACACGTCATCGACTCAAATGGATAATAATTGCAAAAACTGTATTAATAATTATTCTATTCCACCATGTACTGGCTTTTCTAAAGACTATAATTGCTCTTCTCCTGGTTTAAATACTTAATACTAAGTGATGGCTTCAAATTATAGTTATAAGTACATCTACTACTAACACAGTGTAGTGATGGTAGTTCTCTAAAGACAAAAAAATACTATTTATCCAGAAGCATTGTACTTTACAGCAACTTCGTAAGTAGCTGAAAATCCTTTAGAAGTCTAGCAAAAACTAAGTTTCTTATACTGTTAGATTTCTCAAAGGATGGCGGACATTAGTAGTCTAAACACACGTAACAGACATTGGTGTAATTGCACCAAGATATTTAGAGAAATTTGGATAATACTTATTAATTACCTGAGGAGCTAACTTTTCTTCCCGAAAACCCAGTAATGACAGATTAGAAGCAAGATATTCGGTCTTGAAACTATAGTTAATCTGGTAATTGTATGTAAATTCTCGATCTAGTTTCTGATTTTGTTAGATACATGGTAGGCAAATAATGAAAGACTGTATATATTTAGATAATAATGCAACTACGCAAATAGACAGCGAAGTACTCTCAGAGATGATGCCTTACCTCAACTTCTATTATGGTAATCCATCTAGCATGCACTCTTTTGGTGGTCAAGTTGGAAAAGCTGTCCGTACAGGAAGAGAACAAGTCGCATCTCTGCTAGGTGCTGAGCCATCCGAAATCATTTTTACAAGCTGTGGTACCGAAGGAGATAATGCGGCCATTAATGCTGCACTGATATCTCAAAAGAATAAGCGTCATATTATTACAACTGAAGTAGAACATCCAGCTATCCTAAGTCACTGTAAACAGCTTGAAAGACAAGGTTATCAGGTAACATACTTATCTGTAGATAAGTATGGTCAACTTGACCTAAATGAAGTCCAAGCATCCTTAAATGGAAATACAGCACTAGTATCTATCATGTATGCTAATAACGAGACTGGTGTTATCTTTCCTATTGAAGAGATAGGTCAAATGGTTAAAGAGTATGGAGCCTTATTTCATGTAGATGCAGTACAGGCGGTAGGTAAAATACCTTTAAATATGAAAACAAGTACCATTGATATGCTAACTATATCTGGTCATAAGATTCATGCTCCGAAAGGAATAGGCGCTCTATATATTCGTAAAGGTGTACGTTTCCGCCCCCTCATAATTGGTGGACATCAAGAAAGAGGACGCCGAGGTGGTACAGAAAACGTAGCTGGAATAGCCGCTCTAGGTAAAGCAGCAGAGTTGGCTCAATTAAACCTATCTAATATACACGAAGAACGAGAGTTAAGAGATTACTTAGAAAATACTATTTTAGACTTAATTCCTGATACTGTTGTTAACGGTGAAAGGACAAAAAGATTACCAAATACAACAAATATAGGTTTCAAATATATAGAAGGAGAAGCAATTCTTTTATCTATTAATAAGTATGGTATTTGTGCCTCTTCTGGATCAGCATGTACTTCAGGTTCATTGGAGCCTTCTCATGTGCTAAGAGCTATGAAGGTACCTTATAGTGTACTTCACGGATCTATTCGTTTTAGTCTTTCACGATATACGACTAAAAGCGAAATTGATCGAGTAATAGAAATCCTACCAGATACGATTAGTCGCCTTCGTGCTATATCGCCTTTCAGCAGCGATAACTCTACTTGGTTACAGGAAATGGAAAAGGAAGCTTTAGCCAAATAGCTAAGAATGAAAACATTGAAGAAAGTATCTTTTTTCTCTAAAAATAACTAACAACCAATATTCAAATATATAGTAATCAATTATGTGGGAATATACAGACAAAGTGATGGACCTTTTTCATAACCCTAGAAACCAAGGGGTAATCGATGAGAAAGAAAATGGGCAGGCTATTACGACTGGAGAAGTAGGTAGTATTGCTTGTGGAGATGCGTTAAAGCTACACCTAAAAATTGATGAAAATAGTCAGACTATTATTGAAGCCCGCTTCCAAACTTTTGGGTGTGCTTCCGCTATTGCTTCTTCTTCTGCATTAACGGAGTTGCTAGTCGGTAAAACCTTAGACGAAGCTCTTAGTCTTACAAACAAGGAAATAGCAGATTATCTAGGAGGACTACCAGAAGAAAAGATGCACTGTTCTGTAATGGGTCAAGAAGCTTTAGAAGCCGCAATTTTCAATTACAGAGGCATTCCTTTAGATAATCATGAAGATGACGAAGGAGCACTCATCTGTCGTTGTTTTGGAGTAACTAATACAAGAATCCATCGCATTATTCTTGAAAATAGCCTAACTACAGCTGAACAAGTAACTAATTATGTTAAAGCTGGTGGTGGATGTGGCTCCTGTTTAACTGACATCGATGACATTATTGCTGACGTCACAGAAAAGAGACTTGTTTCAGTAGAAGATATATCTCCACAAACTGATGTACCCGAATTAGAAGTAAAAGTACTGACTAATCTGCAAAAAATTACACTTATTCAAAAAGTCCTGGAAGAAGAAGTTAAACCTACCTTAGCTAAGGATGGGGGAGATGTAGAGCTATTTGATATAGAAGGTAATTTAATTAAAGTTGTTTTAAAAGGAGCTTGTAGTTCTTGTAGCAGCAGTACATTTACTCTGAAAACTGCTATTGAAGCTAGGCTACGAGAACGAGTCTCTAAAGATTTAGCTGTCATTGCTGTATAAGCATCAGATACACCGAATATACAATTAATTTAACACGAGGTAAAGAACATGATTAATCAAAAGAAAGGTGAGGAGCGATCTCCACCATGAGCATTGCTCCTCATATCGAAAGATGCATTTCTAGGCAAAAAATAATTGCGTAATTTAGCTTTTATTCATTGCGCTTAGATCAACTATTCTTTCATTTTTTATATACTCACCTCTAATTAGGAGAATCCCAAATGCGTCAAATTGCATTCTACGGAAAAGGCGGTATCGGTAAATCTACCACATCTCAAAACACCATCGCAGCATTATCTGAAAACAACCGTATCATGATCGTTGGTTGTGACCCTAAAGCAGATTCCACCCGTTTAATGTTGCACTGTAAAGCACAAACCACTGTTTTACATTTAGCTGCAGAAAGAGGAACTGTAGAAGATATTGAACTTGACGAAGTAGTAATTCCTGGTTACAACAACGTTTTATGTGTTGAATCTGGTGGTCCTGAGCCCGGAGTTGGATGTGCTGGTCGTGGTATTATTACTGCTATCAACTTTCTTGAAGAAGAAGGTGCTTACGAAAATCTAGATTTCGTATCTTACGATGTATTAGGAGACGTTGTTTGTGGTGGTTTCGCTATGCCTATCCGTGAAGGAAAAGCACAAGAAATCTACATCGTTACTTCTGGTGAAATGATGGCAATGTACGCTGCTAACAACATTGCACGAGGTATTCTTAAATATGCTCACACCGGTGGTGTTCGTTTAGGCGGTTTAATCTGTAACAGCCGTAATGTTAACTGTGAAGCTGAGTTAATCACAGAATTAGCTTCTCGTCTTGGCACTCAAATGATTCACTTCGTACCTCGTAGTAAACAGGTACAAGAAGCTGAATTACGTCGTATGACAGTTATTGAGTATACTCCTAACCATCCTCAAGCTGATGAGTACCGTACTCTAGCTAACAAAATCCAAAACAACGAAATGTTCATCGTTCCTACTCCTATCTCAATGGAAGAACTTGAAGAACTACTAGTTGACTTTGGTATTCTTGGTGGTGAAGACGAATACGAAAAAGCTCTTGAAGCTGATAAAGCTTCTGGCAAATAATAGGTCGATCTAGTCACATAGATCTGAAAATATTCCAGGGCAAAAGTAAATAGGAAATGGTAACTAGTTTTATTGTTGATTAATTATCAGCTTAAAATTAAACCGATTCTTTTGCCTTAAAATTTCCTTACTAAATTGTCCTTTGTCTAAAACCTTAAGAGGATCATTATGGCAACAGTCGAAGAAAATAAGAAGCTCATTGCCGACGTTTTGGCAACTTATCCTGCAAAAGCTGCTAAAAAACGTAATAAGCACCTTGGTGTTTATGAAGAAGGAGCTGATGATTGTGGTGTTAAATCCAACAAAGTATCTCTACCAGGTGTTATGACCGCTCGCGGTTGTGCTTATGCTGGATCCAAAGGGGTAGTTTGGGGTCCTATTAAAGATATGATTCATATCTCTCATGGACCTGTTGGTTGTGGTTACTACTCTTGGTCTGGTCGTCGTAACTACTACATCGGAGTAACCGGAGTAGATAGTTTCGGTACCATGAACTTCACATCTGACTTCCAAGAACGTGATGTTGTTTTTGGTGGAGACACAAAACTAAGTCAACTTATTGACGAAGTTGAAATATTATTCCCTCTTAATGGTGGTATTTCAGTTCAATCAGAATGTCCTATTGGTTTAATTGGAGATGATATTGAAGCAGTATCTCGTGCAAAAACCAAAGAAATCGGCAAACAAGTTATTCCTGTTCGTTGCGAAGGATTCCGCGGAGTTTCTCAATCCTTAGGACATCACATTGCTAACGATGTGATTCGTGATTGGGTTTTCCCAGTTGCTGATAAAGAAATTGCTGAAAAAGGCAATGAAGGTACTCCTTATGATGTTGCTATCATTGGTGACTACAATATTGGTGGAGATGCTTGGTCCAGTCGTATTCTTTTAGAAGAAATGGGACTACGTGTTATTGCTCAGTGGTCTGGTGATGGTACCTTCACTGAAATGAAAGCAACACCTAGCGTTAAGTTAAACCTAGTCCATTGCTACCGTTCCATGAACTACATTAGTCGTCACATGGAAGAAAAATACGGTATTCCTTGGTTAGAATACAACTTCTTTGGACCCAGCAAAATTATTGAATCTTTAAGAGCAATTGCTGAGCGTTTTGATGACACAATTCAACAAAAAGCTGAAGCAGTAATCGCTAAATATAAAGAGCAAGCTGATGGTATTATAGCTAAATATCGCCCTCGTTTAGAAGGCAAAACCGTCATGATGATGGTTGGTGGATTACGTCCTCGTCACGTTGTTCCTGCTTTCAAAGATTTGGGAATGGAAATCATCGGAACTGGATATGAGTTTGCTCATGGTGATGACTATAAACGTACTACTCACTATGTTAAAGACGCTACCCTTATCTATGATGATGTTACTGGTTATGAGTTCGAAGAATTTGTTAAAGAACTTAAGCCTGATTTAGTAGCTGCAGGAATTAAAGAGAAGTATGTCTTCCAAAAAATGGCTCTTCCTTTCCGCCAAATGCACTCTTGGGATTATTCAGGTCCTTACCACGGTTATGATGGCTTTGCTATCTTTGCACGTGATATGGATTTAGCCCTTAACAATCCTACTTGGGGACTAGTTGGAACCCCTTGGAATAAATAAAAAAGGCTGAATGTGGAGGATGAGGAGATTTTTTATCCCCTCTCCCTTCCCCTCCCCCCTTTTCTAAGGATTCTTTGTCCGAGACACACATCCACACGGAGTTACTAAAGATGGCCCAAAACGTAAATAAAATTAAAGATCACGTCGAACTATTTCACCAGCCTGAGTATAAAGAACTGTTTGCTAATAAAAAACAGTTTGAAGGAATGCCTACTGCTGAAAAAGTTAAAGAAGTTGCTGAATGGACTAAAAGCTGGGAATACCGTGAGAAAAACTTCGCACGTGAAGCTCTTACTGTTAACCCTGCTAAAGGTTGTCAGCCTTTAGGAGCTTTACTTGCTGCAGTTGGATTCGAAGGAACCCTACCTTTTGTTCATGGATCTCAAGGTTGTGTTTCTTACTTCCGTACTCACTTAACTCGTCACTTTAAAGAGCCTGTTAGTGCTGTATCTTCTTCCATGACTGAAAACGCTGCTGTTTTCGGTGGACTAAGCAACATGGTTGATGGTTTACAAAATGCTTATGCTCTTTATAAGCCTAAAATGATTGCTGTTTGTACTACTTGTATGGCAGAAGTAATCGGAGACGATTTAGGTTCTTTTATCGGAAATGCTCGTGTTGACGGTGTAATTCCTGCAGAGCTACCTATTCCTTTCGCTCATACTCCTAGTTTTGTTGGATCACATGTTAACGGATACGACCACATGATGAAATCCATCTTGACTACCTTAGGTGAAGGTAAAAAAGGTGACAAAAACGGTAAAATTAACTTTATGCCTGGATTCGAAACCTATATGGGGAATCTTCGCGAACTTAAAAAGTTAATTGCTGCTTTAGGTGTAAATGGAACTATTCTAAGTGATACCGAAATGTACTTAGATTCTCCAAACTTAGGAGAATTCTCTATGTACCATGAAGGAACATCTTTAGAAGATGCTGCTGATGCTTGTAATGCAGAAGCTACTATTTCTCTTCAAGCTTACACAACTCCTAAAACCCTTGCTTATATGGGTAAAAAATGGGGTCAAAAAACTTGCGTTCACCGCCCTTGGGGTATCAAGGCAACTGATGAATTTCTAATGACTTTATCTCAGTTGACTGGAAATCCTATTCCTAAGGAACTTGAAATTGAACGTGGACGTGCTGTAGATGCTATGACTGATACTCAAGCATGGCTTCATGGTAAAACTGCTGCAGTTTTCGGTGATCCTGATACAGTAATGGGATTATTACAGTTTATGTTAGAAATGGGTATTGAACCTGTTCATATCCTAGTACATAATAGTAATGATAAGTTCGAAGAAGAAGCAAGAGATCTTTTAGCTTCTAGTCCTTATGGACAACAAGCAACAGTTTGGGGTTATAAAGATCTATGGCACTTACGTTCTTTATTATTCACCGAACCTGTTGACTTCATGATCGGTAATTCCTACGGTAAATATTTAGAAAGGGATACTGAAATTCCTCTAATCCGTATAGGATATCCTATCTTTGATCGTCATCACTTACATCGTTATTCAACCATTGGATACGGAGGTGCTATTAACCTTCTTAACTGGATTGCTAACGGAGTTCTTGATGCCCTAGATCGTAGAACAGATATTGCTGGAGAAACAGATATCTCCTTCGACTTAGTTCGTTAATCTTAAGGAAGTTTGGATATGAGGGAGACTAGGAGAAATTCAGGGGGAACATTAATAAGCTTCCCCTCTCCCCTCTCTCCTCTTCCTATTATAATTTTCTATATAAATTTATCGAGCTATAAAACTATTTTAATAGGTTATATTATTGACTCTTTTCATAAAACAAACAATGCTCTTCCAAAAAGCTCCTAAAATTTTGTCTATTTACAACTGTTATTAAATATTGGTAAGAAAAACATAACCTGTTAAGAAAATATACACTTGTTATTCTTATAACAAATTATTTATTACTTTGTTATGTCATCTAAATTATGAGTTTAAGCATTTCTGTAGTAGTTATAGGAAATTTATATGAAACTTACAAAAGCAAAGATTAATGATTTACTGACACAGCCAGAATGTGAGCATAATCTTAATAAAGGAAGTCAAGGTAAAAATAAGGCTTGTGCTCAACAATCTCAGCCTGGCTCTGCTCAAGGAGGATGCGCTTTTGATGGAGCATCTATTACACTTGTGCCAATTACTGACGCGGCTCATTTAGTTCATGGTCCTATTGCCTGTTCAGGTAATAGTTGGAATAGTCGCGGTAGTTTATCTAGTGGACCAATGCTTTATAAGATGGGATTTACCACTGATATATCTGAAAATGATATAATTTTCGGAGGCGAAAAAAAGCTTTATAAAGCTGTTACTCAAATTATTAATAATTTCAATCCAGCTGCAGTTTTCGTTTATTCAACTTGCATTACCGCACTTATAGGAGATGATCTAGATGCAGTATGTAAAGCAGCAACAAATAAATATCAAATACCCGTAATTCCAGTTCATTCTCCAGGATTTGTGGGCAGTAAAAATTTCGGTAATCGTTTAGGAGGAGAGGCTCTATTACAACATGTAATTGGAAGCAAGGAACCTAAATATACAACTCCTTACGATATTAATATAATCGGAGAGTATAATATTGCTGGCGAAATGTGGGCAGTCACCACTTTACTTGAAAAGTTGGGAATTAGAGTCTTAGGAAAGATGACAGGTGATGCAAGATACGAAGATATTTGTTCTGCGCATAGAGCAAAGTTAAACGTGATGATCTGTTCTAAAGCCCTTATAAATGTAGCTTCTTCAATGAAAGAGAAATATAGCATCCCTTATATTGAAGAGTCTTTTTACGGAATAGATGATATGAACCTTTGTTTACGCAACATAGCGAAGTTTTTTGAAGATACTCAACTAATTGAACGTACCGAAAAGATTATCGAGGAAGAAGTCTCCAAGCTAAATATTCAATTAGAACCCTATAGAAAAAAACTGAAAGGAAAGCGAATGGTTTTATATACTGGAGGTGTTAAAAGTTGGTCTATCGTATCAGCAGCACAAAATTTAGGTATGAAAGTAGTGGCTACCAGTACTAAAAAGAGTACGGAAGAAGATAAGTCACGTATTAAAAATCTTCTAGGTGAAGATGGCATTATGCTTGAGAAAGGTAGTCCAGAAGAGTTATTAAAAGTAATAAAAAAAACGAAAGCGGATTTGCTAGTAGCAGGAGGAAGGAATCAATATACTGCTCTTAAAGCAAAAATACCCTTTTTAGATATTAACCAAGAACGTCATCATCCCTATGCAGGTTACATTGGTATGGTTGAAATGGCTAGAGAATTAAGTGAAGCAGTTTATAGTCCAATTTGGAGACAGGTTAGAAAGCCTGCACCCTGGGATCAATGAAGAAAAAGAAACTAACAAGGCATTATAATCCCGATTTTTCATATACTAAAACTTCTGAATGAAAACACTAAACCCCTGGAAAAGGAGTGACAGATAGTGACCACGATCGTAAATCCCAATAAATCTTTATCAGTTAACCCATTAAAGATGAGCCAACCCTTAGGAGCAGCTCTAGCTTTTCTTGGTTTAAATAAGATGATGCCATTGTTTCATGGATCACAAGGATGTACGGCCTTTGCCAAGGTTGTCTTAGTACGTCATTTCCGTGAATCTATTCCTCTTTCAACAACTGCTATGACGGAAATTAGCACAATCTTAGGTGGAGAGGAGAATATCGAACAAGCCATTCTAACTATTATGGACAAGTATAAACCTGAAGTTATAGGTCTTTTGACTACAGGTTTAACAGAAACTAGAGGGGATGACATGAATCGTATCCTTTTAACGATCAAAGAAAAACATCCACATTTACGCTCTTTCCCAATTATCTTAGTTTCTACTCCAGATTATAAAGGTTCGCTACAAGATGGATATAGTGCTGCAGTTGAAAGTATCGTATCTACTGACTATGGTGATCCCATCCAAGATAAATTATGTTCGACAAACATAAAATCTCAAGTTAACGTTTTATGTGCTTCCTATCTTTCTCCTGGTGATGTTGAAGAAATTAAAGTCACTATTGAATCATTCGGATTAGTACCAATAATGATTCCTGATTTGTCTTGCTCCTTAGACGGTCATGTAGAAGATGAATATCATACTACAACTACTGGAGGAACTAGTCTACAACAATTAAGGCAATTAAAGCACTCCTGCCTTACATTAGCAATTGGCGAAAGTATGACGAAAGCTGCAATAGTTTTAGAGAAACGCTTTGGTACAAAATATGAAGTATTTCCTAGCCTGGCTGGTTTAGATGCAATAGACTCTTTCTTGTGGAAACTTTCCCAGTTTGTTACAAGTGATAATAATGATCAATTAATATCACAAGCAATTCCTTCACGTCTTAAAAGGCAACGTCGTCAATTGCAAGATGTTATTCTTGATACTCATTTTTATTTTGGCGGAAAGAAAATTTCTCTTGCTTTAGAGCCAGACCTACTGTACCAAACGTCATGGTTGTTAACAGAGATGGGAGCAGAAATCCAAGCTGCTGTAACCACATCCGAATCATCTATATTAAAAGAATTACCTTTTGATACTGTAGTTATTGGCGATTTAAAAGATTTAGAAGAGTTAGCACCTGGAAGTGATTTAATAATCACAAATAGTCATGGTACATCTCTAGCTGATGAATTTAAAATACCTTTGTATCGTATGGGATATCCTGTTTATGATCGTTTAGGTATGGGACAGCGTTGTTTGATAGGATATTCTGGTACTATGAGGTTTTTATTTGATGTTGGTAATCTTCTTATGGAAGAAGAGGCTAAACATAACCCTATAACTTTACACTAAGATAGAAATTATAAAGTAAAGTTTTCGCTTAATTTCATTTATCTGAGAGGAAGAATATGAAAGTCGCATTTACAACTAGTGATAATGTTCATGTCAATGCTCATTTCGGATGGGCAAAAAATATTGACTTATACGAGGTATCACCTGATGGTTTTAGTTTTATTAGTACATTAGAATTTGGCGGTGATTTAAAGGAAGATGGTAATGAGGATAAATTAGTGCCTAAAATCGAGGCATTGAAAGGTTGCACATTACTATATGTCTCTGCTATCGGAGGTAGTGCTGCTGCACGTCTTATAAATAGGAATGTCACCCCTATTAAAGCACGAACAGATCAAGATAAAATTGATGATATCTTAAATGAGTTGGTTAAAACACTAAAAGGTAATCCTCCTCCTTGGTTACGTAAAATTCTTCTTCAAGATAGTAAGCCTATTAACTTTGAAGATGACTAATAGAATAAATGGAGTAAAACATTTCTAAAAGTATGACAACCGGAATCTTCTCTAACATCAAAAAATCTATTGGAGATATATTAATTAAGATAGATTTTAAGCTTCTTCACATTTGAATATGGTTTCAATTTATTTTTAAATAAAGAAAGAAGTTTAGATAAAAGAAGAGATCGTCGTTATTAGCATACTAAGAATTACTTGTTTATATTAGAGAATCTATAGAGTCTGTAAATTAATTGACATAAAAGCAAATACGCTATGTTAAGCTAATTCTTTTAGGATAAATACTATGAAAAGTATTACTAAATAGTCCGTTAAAGATATTTAATCATAGTTTGTTGCAAGAGGTTTTTATTTTAGGACCTCGAGAAAATAAAGTAACTTAGAATTATAAGTAATAGATTTTTATATTAATTTAATACAAAAAATCTTTATTTCTTAATACTCTAACTAACGATAATTTTCAAAAAGCGATATCTAGCTTTTTATCTATATCTTTGATTTACTAGATTATAATTGAAGGACAAAGTAAATCAAACTTTTACTTTTAAACCTCTAATTTTCGGTAACTAGTCAATATTTTTTATACACTATTCTATGAGGAAAATATTGTGGTAAATGATAATAGTGCCCCTACTCCTGATGAGATAGCAGACTTAAAAAAAGCAGTTCGAAAGTTAAATTCAAGAGCTGGCGAAATGAAAATGGATTTACATGATCTTGCAGAAGGATTGCCTGTAGACTATGAGATTCTTTTAGAAACTGCTAAGAAAACATACGATGTTTTTCATGACTTAGACCAATTGAAGAGAAAACTTATTTCTTGGGAGAAAACTTAAAATGACCATTCCTAATAACGCACCGAAAACATTAGCTGAATTCATAAAACTTACTAATACAGAAGATTATTTACAGTTTTTTGATATTGATTATGATCCAACCTTTGTTAATGTAAATCGCCTTCATATTCTTAAACAGTTCTCTATATTAGTAGCAGAAATAAATAGAGTTTTTCCAGATATAGATGATATGGAAAAACTGGCAAAATATAAGGTAGCATTTGAAGAATCTTATCAATTGTTTAAGACTTCTACCCCTCTAGATACTAAATTATTTAAAGTTTTTAAAGATGCTCCTAATAATGTTGTTTTATTAGAGGATCTAAGCATTGATGAAACAGATTGGACAAAAGATTCTGGTATTCTCTAATTAATATTATGGAATTTACTCCTACTGAATTAGAACGCTATTCAAGACAAATTCAGATTCCTGGGTTTGGAGAGGATGGGCAAAAACGGCTAAAAGATACAGTTGCTATTGTCACAGGTGTAGGTGGATTAGGAGGAACTGTTGCCTTATATCTAGCTGTTGCTGGTGTAGGTAAAATTGTTTTAGTTCGTGGGGGAAATCTACGCCTTGATGATCTTAATCGTCAGATATTAATGACTAATAGTTGGGTAGGCCAGCCTAGAGTTTATAAAGCCAAAGAAACTATTTTGAACATCAATCCTGATATTCACGTTGAAGTAATTCCTGAATTCGTTACTTCTGAAAATATTGAGGATCTGGTAAGGAAATCTAATATTGCTTTTGACTGTGCTTTTGATTTTACCGAAAGAGATCTACTAAATACAGCTTGCGTTCGTTGGAAAGTTCCTATGATAGAAGCAGCTATGAGTGGTATGGAAGCATATTTGACAACTATTGTCCCTGGTGAAACGCCCTGTTTGTCATGTATTTTTCCAGAAAAGCCTAAGTGGGATAGATGGGGGTTTGGAGTTTTAGGCGCAGTTTCTGGTAGTTTGGCTTGCTTAGCAGCATTGGAAGGTATTAAACTTTTAACAGGAGTTGGAGAGACTCTGAAAGGTCAATTATTAACAATGGATCTAGGAAATACAACTTTTGCTAAACGTCGACCTTATCATGATCCTGAATGCCCCACTTGTGGTGGTTTAAAACGATAGGATTCTAATGATAATGCAATACAATAAAAGATAGATACTAAGAGTAAATATTTATTCTTATGATGATTCTTTGATTCTAACTCTTCATTACCCTTAATATTCATAAAAAAATGACTGTAACCCTAACTGAGAAAGCTACTATTCGACTTCAGTCCTTTCTGAAAAAACAATCAAATAAAGTTTCCGGCATTCGTGTTGGGGTTAAAGATGGTGGTTGCAATGGTTATGAATACACTCTTAATCTAGTAGGGAAGCCAAATGAAAAGGATGTATGTTTTAATCAAAACAATATATCTATCTATGTTGACCCTAATAATATATCCTTACTAGAAGGGGTGGTTATTGATTTTGTAGATAGTCTAGTTAAAAGCGGATTTATCTTTACGAATCCTAATGCAACAGGTACTTGTGACTGCGGTAAGTCTTTCTCTACAGCAAACTGCGGTGGACAATCTACCCCTTGTAGCTAATCGATAATTGGGATTAGCCAATAAAAAGTTTGATAATTAGTATTATTCTCCTTTTTCAGAATAATATCTAAGAATCAATAACACATATTCAACATATAAGGAGAAACACTTATGCCTAAAACTTATGAAGTTCGATTAATTAAAGGGAAAAAGAACAAGCCCCCAGAAATGGATGTTACTCTTACACTTCCTGACAATGTTTATATAGTTGACTCTGCTGAAGACAATGGAGTTGAACTTCCTGCGACTTGTCGTACAGGTAATTGCTCCAACTGTGTTGGTCGTATGGTTGAAGGAGAAGTTGATCAGCTAGATCAAGCTTTTCTAACTGACAAACAAGTAAAAGATGGTTGGGTACTTCTTTGTGTAGCTTACCCTCGTTCTAACTGTACGATCAAAACTCATCAAGAGGCTTATTTAGTCTAAATTATTAGACTATTTATTCATTAAGAAAGTCGTAGCGCTAGCTACGGCTTCATATATTCTTATTTACAAACATTTGTTTACATTACACAAAGCTAAGTAATATGATTTTCGTCGAGGTTTGTGATGAATCTAAAATGGAAAACATTTGTTTCAAAGACAGTATTTTGGATGATAGGAGAAGTGTTCTTAAATTTATTAGGTTTAGATAATGTAGCCGACTATAGCACTTTCCTTTTTGAAAACGAATTAGAGTTATCTAAAAAAAATCATAAGACAGTTAAACTATCCTGTCTTAATCCTAAATTTTGTCATAAGATTAATGGAGAATGTCCTATCGATGAAGTCGCCCTTCAATTTTCGAAATATCCATTAGACGATTGTATAGTTAACCATGATCTTTTTTCTAAGAAATGTATAAAAATTAAGCACAACTGCATAAAAGCTGCTTTATTTTCTGAGTTATCATATGATTATAAATAGAAAAATAACTTCTTTTGTATAAAGATCAACAGTTAATATAAAAGGGAAGTTGTTGATGGCAAAATATCTCACCACTATAATACTGGATTTTAAAATAAGTATTCTATTCCTATGAGAAAAAATATTTAAAAAATTGTTAAATATTTTGGATTTTTTTTATATTTTATCTTGTTTATCTATAAAAAAATCCTGGTAATTCAAGTTTATGTATCTCTAGTTACTGTTCGTAAAAGCATTAAAAACTACACTAGTAATTACTGAAAAATATAAAGTATTAATCTTATCAAGAACATCGATGATTAATTACAGTTTTCAGTTAATTTAATATTTTTTTTGCCAACTGTTTAATATTTTTATAACAAAATTAAATATCAAAAAATATTAAATAGTTTTTTCCTCTTACCATCAAAAGGAATGTCATGGCTTTAGATTTTTCCCCTATTTGGATTTCATTAAAAACTGCAACTCTTGCCACATTTTTTGCTTTTTTTGCTGGAACAATATTAGCTTATTGGATGTTTAAATATAATGGAAAATGGAAAAGTATAATTGATGGACTTCTAACGATTCCTTTAGTTCTTCCTCCTACAGTAATTGGATTCTTGCTATTATTATTATTAGGAAAATATGGGCCTATTGGTAGACTATTATGGTTATTTAATGTTAATATAGTATTTACATGGTACGCAGCTGTCATAGCGGCTATTGTTGTTGCTTTCCCTCTAATGTATAAAACTTCCTTAGGGGCATTTCAACAGATAGACTTCAACCTAATATCTAGTGCCAAAACCTTAGGAGCTTCAGAGATAGAGCTTTTCTTGCGCATTATATTACCTCTAGCAAGACCAGGCTTAATATCAGGTTTACTACTCTCGTATGCACGAGCCCTTGGTGAATTTGGAGCAACTCTAATGTTGGCAGGCAGTATTCCTGGAAAGACTCAAACTATTCCGATAGCAATTTTTTTTGCTACAGAAAGCGGTAATATGAAAGAGGCTCAGCTATTAGTAATAATAATGGTTCTTTTATCACTTAGTATTACCATTGGTGTTAATATCTGGAATGACAATTACTCTGTCAAACGTTTGGGGAAAAAGTTTTCAGGACTGAAGGCAAGTAAAGTTGATAAAACTTTAAAGAAAGAGCACAGTTCTTTGTCAGTTTCTAAAGTTTCAGAAAAGTTTCATCATTTGACATCAAATACTTCAAACCAGTTGGTTGTTGATATAAAGAAAAAGCTGCCTAACTTTGAGTTAAATGTCTCTTTTTCGACTAATCCAAGCCAAACGCCTTTGGGATTACTAGGGGCTTCTGGAGCTGGAAAAAGTTTAATTCTGAAATGTATAGCTGGATTAGATACTCCTGATTATGGTCATATTTCTTTAAATGGTAAAATTTTATTTGATTCTCGGAAAGGAATTAATATTCCTATCCGTAAACGTAAAGTTGGATTTCTATTTCAAAACTATGCTTTATTCCATCATTTAACAATCTCCGAGAATATAGCCTTCGGCTTACCAAAAAATCTTCCTCCTTCTATTATTCGCCAAAAAGTTGAACAACAACTGACAATAATACAATTAGAAGGATTTAGCCATCGTTATCCCAGCACACTTTCTGGAGGACAAAAGCAAAGAGTTGCATTAGCTAGGGCATTAGTTAATCAGCCTGACATTCTACTCTTAGATGAACCTTTTTCTGCACTTGATACCTATTTACGAGATCAACTAGAAAAGCTTCTAAAGTTAAATTTAAACAGCTATTCAGGGGTTACACTTTTTGTTAGTCACAATCTAGAAGAAGCCTATCGTATTTGCCCCAATCTTTTAATCTTAAATGAAGGTATGATACTTGCAAAAGGCACTAAACAAAAAGTCTTTGATGATCCGCGTTACCTTAAAGCAGCACAAATTACAGGATGTAAAAATTTTTCTAGAGTTCTTCCATTATCGAAGGATAAAGTTATTGCCCTTGACTGGGGATGTACCTTAAAAGTTTACGAACCTATACTCCCTAATTTAACTCATGTTGGTATTCGTGCTCACCAATTATTATTTATTGACCTTGAGGTGAGTTCCTTAAAGCACAATTATCTCCAAAACCTTTTTACTTGCTGGTTAGCTAGCACAAGTGAAACTCAACATAGGATAACACTGTATATTAAGTTAAACTCTGTTCCAACCAGCTCTTTTGACTATCATCTACAAGTCGAAGTTTTCAAGGATAAATGGAATAGGTTAAAGAAATGCCCTATACCTTGGTCAATACAAATTAAGCCCTCACGCCTCATGTTACTACAGAATTCAAGCGACCCTATATCCCTTGAATATACAGCTGGTAATTTTTCAAAAGTTACTAGTACAAATAACTCTAATTAATAACTTTCCTGATATACATAAAGGAGAACACTTATGGCAAACTTAACTGGCTTAACTTTTGGACAAAAAGAATGGACTCCAAAGTTTGTTGAAGCTATCGATAAAGAAACCTGTCTTGGTTGTGGGCGTTGTTTCAAAGTCTGCGGTCACAATGTTCTAACTTTGTTAGGAGTTAATGAAGATGGTGAAATCATTGATGAAGATGATGATGATGATGATGTAGAACGTCAAGTTATGGGTATTGTTAATAAAGATAATTGTGTTGGCTGTGAAGCATGCGCAAAAATTTGCCCTAAAAACTGCTATACTAACGAACCTTTAGCTATGTAATTTAATTTATAAAGAAGTGGCCGCAATTAATAATAATGTAGCCACTTCTTTATGAATATATGCTTACCAAATAATAAAGAAACTGTAATAATTACAATACTAATTCTAATAAGAAGTAACATTAAAGTTAACTTTTGTCTATCTTAAATAAGGAATAAAATGACACAATCTCGTCAAGAACAATACTATACTTTAATTGATGAATTACTACGTTGTCCTAATGGTCAAGAGCCTGATCTCTTAAGTTCTAATAATGAGTTAATAGACAGTAAATTTATCGAGTCATTAGTTCAAGTTTCTACTATGATGGCTCATGAGAACAATCCTGATGGAGCTAAGTTTCTAATTCATATTGCAAGGCAGTTAGCAAAGGAATTAGGATTATATCCTGAAATTAAAAATGATAAATAGTTACTCATTTTTAATTTTATAAATATTATTTAAGATAATATCAAGTTTGATGGTATTAATGGTTCCTACAATTCAACTTTTACCCTTATTTCCCTTATCTAAGATTGTTTTGTTCCCTGGACATACTCTTCTTTTACATATTGTTGAATTTTGTTATCGAACTATGATTGGTGATATTTTGGAAGGGAGTCACTGTTTTGGTGTAGTTAATAAAAATCCCACCAATGGAAATATGGAGAGTATCGGTGTATGTGCCGAAGTAGTTCGTTTCCAAAATTTTTCTAATGACCATATGGAACTAATAATTTCAGGTCAGAAACGTTTTCGCATATTAAAGTATACAAAAGAAAAACCTTACAAAATAGGTTTAGTAGAATGGTTACAAGATAAAAGAACCACCCAAAATCTTTACCCATTATCTAACGAAGTTAAGCAATTATTACAGGATGTAATTCATTTATCTGCGAAGTTAATGAATCAAGAAGTGGGCTTACCAAATAATTTGCCTATACTACCTTTAGAATTATCTTATTTGATAGGTGCTAGTCTTCGCGGTATGGCAACAGAGCAACAAATATTACTAGAAACTCAAGAAACTCAAAATCGCTTACAAAGAGAATTAAAAATTTTAACAATTATACGTAATCATCTAGCTGCTAAAGTTAGCTTAAAAGATATTTTTTAATCGAAACACTTTAATTAGTTAAAATGAGTTTTTAGTATTAAATAGAACTAACTTACTAGAAATAATAATAATTTTTACATTTTTCAAATGCTGTATAAGTTGATTCTACGTTTGTTAAAAAATGGCCATAATTTGGCTTTTAAGGATTTTTATTTTTAGATCCTACCATTGAAAATGTTTTTGCTTAACTTTCTTATTTAATATAAATGAAATTAGGTAATTAAAATTATCTTTACATTAATTTAAGTAAGTTAAAGATAGACAAAAGAATTAATATTACTTACGTTTTATATGTTTGTAATTTAATTTCCGGTAATAGACAAATTATCAACCCATATTCTAGGACAGATTCCTTTAGATGTAATTTCTGGCTCAGATTCTATATGAATAATAGAATTCAATAGTGTTAAGAAGTCACCTGCTATCGTTGCAGCATCGATACTAACAAAATTTCCATTATTAACTAACCATCCTTCAAAAGGTAAAGAGAAGGAACCTTGCAAACTATTTACTCCAGCATGAAGAGCTTGTAATTTATCAACAAAAACTACATCTTTTACTGTATTCAAATCGTATTTAGAATTCGACTTTTCATTAGATAAAATATGATAAAAATGAGGTCTAATAGTTACTTTAGAACCAATATTTGCATGGCCAGTAGGCTTTGAATTTAAACGTTGAGCAGTATTTTCACTATGTAGTAACCCTGTAAGAATTCCATTATTAATTATCTCTACACGACGAGTAGGTGTTCCTTCTTGGTCGAAAGTTTCCATACCAACATTATTAATATGTCTAGCGTCATCATATAGAGAAAAAAGTGTAGCAGAGATCTGCTTTCCTAGAGAACCTGTAGTAGAAAGACTTTGTTTATCTAAAATATTTTGGGCATTAAATAAATTAGTAAAAGAATTGATTAAGCTTAAAAATGCTGTAGGAGAAAAAATTACAGTATATTTTCCTGACGGAACACTTTGATAATTAAGATGGCTAAGAGTTTTTTCTATCAATTCTTGTAAACAACATTCAATATCCAAAGTTGCAAAATCCCGACTAATTTTAATAGAACTTGCTCCCCTAGGCTTTTTCCCCTCTGCTTCTGTACGACTATAAAAATATATAGTAGTATATGAGAGATCTTCTTGACGTAAAGCAGAATTACTATTTAGATAAAATCTGGTAATGTTTTCTTGAGATAGGCCGTTATAAGGAATGCTTGTAATGATGGGGCTCGACTTTAATAAAGTTTTTTCTGCTGCGATTAAGGTATTTACTAGTACAGGAATTGGAGTAGAGGTAGAAATTTTAGTAGATATACTTTCAATTACAGCAGAAGCTTCTGGACTAAAATCTGGTACATGTTCTTGAACACCAAAATAGCTGGCATCTTTAGCAGTTTGCAAAGCCAACTTTATGCCGATTTTATCTAAGTCTGTAGTAGTAGTAACTCCAATCCTTCCATTTTTATTCCAAACTCTAACAATAACACTCGATCTATTTGATACTTGTAGTTGTTTGGGATTACCACGATCAACTTCTATACTGGTTTCTTCTATGGCAGAACCGTAAATGTCGTACTTAGTGATGTTAAGTTCTTTCGAACTTTCTTGAGCATAATAAGCAACTTGTTCAATATGGAGCATTACTATTTACTTTGTAAAGTATAAAATATTTTTTAGACAAGGTTTCTATATAAATATTCTATCTCATTAAACTATGTTCTAAGAATTTTGATTTGTATTAAAGACACAAGCCTAAAATAGAAGATCAATTAATCAATACATATTTCGAAAGCTAATATAAAGTCTAAAGAATATATTGTCAAAATATAAGTGAAAAACCTATTATAAAAATAATTTATAATAGGTTTAAGGTGATAAACAATAAAAATAAATAAATTAATTTAATCATCTAATATCCACTAATTATTGTATAAAATCTCTAAATGTTAAAAATTTAAAATTAATTTCTTAATTAGAATTTAGAGTATTATTATTTCTTTAAAATTATATTTAGTTATCTTAAAATTACGAAAAATGTTTAGTCTATAAATAAATTAAATACTTTCCGTAATTTTAATTCTATCAATACAAGAAAAATCAATAAAATTTAGATATGGATATTGTAAACTAGAAAGTAAGTTGATCTATTCTAGAAATTATGAATTCGTTAAACATAACATATTGGGCTTTAAGTACATTTTTAACAATAATGACTCTTCTGTTTATTTTTCGTATTGTGTTAACTTGGTACCCCCAAGCAGAAATCAATCGATTTCCTTGGTTTTTAATTGCTCTGCCAACAGAATTTTTATTAGTTCCAATTAGGAAAATAATATCTCCAATTGGAGGGGTAGATATTAGTCCTATTATTTGGGTTGGACTTTGCAGTTTGTTAAGAGAAGTGTTAGTTGGACAACAAGGACTAATATCTATGGCACTATACAAATGATTAGTGACTAATTAACTATTAAGATTATTTAATTTTGATAGAAATTTTTATAGTATTATCATCAACAGTTAACAGCAAAGAAAGACAGTACGTATATATTTTGCAACACTCTATATCAATTTTTTTAAAGTTTGAAATATTTATTGAATATTGATTATTCTTTTAAAAAGTTATATTGATATTTATAGGTATTCTAATAGATACCTCTCTATTAAAATAAGATTCAGTTATAGAAAATAATTAAAAAATTTTTAATTATTTTGATAAGTAAAATACTAGACTCTTCTAAAGAAAGATCTAATTGTATTACTATAGTTTCTCTTATTGATTAAAATATTCATAGGGTAATGTAATATAGGTGAGAGTAAACTACTTAAAATTGCTGATAACAAAATTGAGCTTTGATGGTAAATATTAATATATTCAAAAGAATACATTTCTCGTAAAATATATTCTAGAAAAAGAATACCTTGAGCTACCAAAGATAATATAAATACTAATACAATAATTGAGAGAAAACTATAAAGATTATTTCCAAAAAAGTAGTTTCTTCTAAATCTACTTGATAATGCTCCAACTATTACTAAACTTGGAATGTGAGACAAAGTTCCTAATGTTAGGCTGTCTTGAATTAATCCCATTACCAAACCACCAACAATTCCCTGCAATATTTTCCTTTTAATACTCCATACTATTACCCAAATTAGAATCCAATTAACCTTAGCTCCAAAAACTTCCATTCCTGGAAGATAAACTACGGAAAATAATAAAGAAAGTACAGCAGAAACAATAATAATTAATTTGTCAAAAAAAACAATATTTTTTAAAAAGCTCATAATTCAAGAAACTTTAACAAATCTTTATAGACTATTTGATTTTAAAAGTGAGTAAAATAAACTATTTACTAATGTAAGGGTGGATAACTACATTTTCTAATTTATTAAAAGCGACTGTTAATAGAACATCTCCTTCTGGTGCAGGTTGCTTATTAAGATCTAGCGAAATTATTTGACCAATGGGTAGACCACCAGGAAATAGAAGACCAACAGGGGAAGTAATGACAGTATCTCCAACGTTTGCTTCCGGAAATTTATCAAAAAAACGTATCTTAACAAAACTAGAAGCATTTCCAATGATTATACCCATAGTTCCTGTTTGACTTACTTTGAAACCTACGCGGCTACTAGGATCAGTAATTAGGAGAACACGACTAGTATGCGGAGTAACACTAACGATACGACCAACCAATCCCCCAATTCCTGTAACTACAAAGCCTATCTCTACTCCATCTCTGCTACCACGACCAAGAACAAGACTTTTCCACCAATGATAAGGAGTATGTGCAATAACTGGTGCAACGATTACCTCTGTTTTTTGTATTTCAGAATAACCTAATAATTTTTTTAGTTGTTGATTTTCCTTTTTTAACTCTGCAGTAGTTTGAGTTAGTTCCATCAGGCGAGCATTGGTTAATCGTTTGTGTATTAGTCCAGAAGAGTCAAGTGTTCGTAGAGGATAGCTTATCCAATAATATAATTCAAGGATGGCTGACCCTTTAGTTTCAAAAAAGAATAATCCAATTCCTATAGAAATTATTATCCATAAAAATTGTGAACCGTATCGGCTATACCCATGAAATACCATTAGCATTTTATATTTTTCACATTCTTCATTTAAACAACTTTTGAAGTTTGGTATAAAATCTTATCTAACATTACAGAATTTTTTAAGATTTCTTCTGTTCCCTTAACTACACAATGTAAAGGATCTTCAGCAATATGAGTTACGATTCCGGTTTCATGACTTATGAGAATATCAATACCTTTAAGCAAAGCTCCTCCTCCTGCTAATATAATTCCTCGATCCATAATATCTGAGGCTAACTCTGGAGGAGTATGTTCCAATGTAGATTTAATAGCTTCGACAATCGCGGCTAAAGGCTCAGACATACATTCTCTAATTTCTCCTCCCCTTAACGTAATACTACGAGGCAATCCAGATAATAAATGTAATCCTCGAACTTCCATCGTAAGATCTTCTTCTTGTTCTATTGGATAAGCGGAAGCTAGTCGAATTTTTATTTCTTCAGCTGTCCGTTCTCCAATAATCATATTGTGAACCTTCTTTACATATTGAATGATAGACTCAGTTAGCTCATCTCCAGCAACTCTTATCGATTGACTAAACACCTGTCCTTGCAAACTTAGAATTGCTACTTCAGTTGTACCTCCACCAATATCTACGATCATATTGCCAGTAGCTTCTGTAATTGGTAAGCCTGCTCCTAAAGCGGCTGCTACTGGTTCTTCTACTAATCCTACTTTTCTCGCACCTGCTTCTCTTGCGGCATCAATAACTGCTCTTCTTTCTACGTCTGTAATACCACTAGGAACACCGATAATCATTCTTGGATTTCCTAATGGAATTCCCTCATTGGCTTGACGAATAAATTCTTGAATCATAATCATGGCACTTAAAAAGTCTGTGATTACACCATCTCGCAAAGGGCGTACAACAATAACATTTGCGGGGGTACGACCAAGCATTTTTTTCGCTTCTTCTCCTACAGCCAATGAAACTTTTCGACTTTGATCAATGGCTATAATAGAAGGCTCATTAAGCACAATACCTTTTCCAGATACATAGATAAGAGTATTAGCTGTTCCTAAATCAATACCTATATCCCGTGAAAGAGAAAAACGACTAAAAATCCCCACTTTTATTTATGCCTCTGATTGATAGTTAAAGACTAACATGACTCTAGATAATGAATAAACTGATTAACCTTATTAAGGAAAGATATAAATTCCAAGCCATGTAATGCTTGACCAGTGAAGAAAAGAGTTGGTTCCCGTATCATTGCTTGTTACAATAATTTGGATATAAAGGAAATTTAGAAAAAAATATATGAGTTTAAATATTGTTAATTTGGTCGGTCGTGTTGGAAGAGATCCAGAAGTTAAATACTTCGAATCCGGGACAGTCTTGTGTACATTAACACTGGCAGTTAGTCGTCGTTCTAGTAAAAGAGATGAAGCAGATTGGTTTAATTTAAAAATTTGGGGTAAAACAGCAGAGATTGCTGCTAATTATGTTAGAAAAGGTAGTTTAATTGGAGTTCACGGATCATTAGAAATTGAGACCTGGAAAGATCGTAATACAGGTATTGATCGTTCTAGTCCAGTTATCAAGGTTGATCGTCTAGATCTATTAGGTTCTAAGCGTGATAATGACTCAAATTCAGATGGAGGTTATCAAAGAGAAAGCTATGAATTTTAAAAAGATCAAAATTATATTCTTAAGTACGTGAAAACTAATATCACTTAAAGATAGTTTATAGTAAGCTCTCTTCTAAGTATAAGAAAGTTATTTTTTATATTTATCAATTTAGGGCTGTAAAGAATGTCTTTTTATAATTCTTAAATTTTTTAATTTATTTGTTTTTACTCTAAGTATTTTTCATATAGAAACACCACAATATATACTTCTTCACTTTATAAAGAAATATATATTATCTACAACACAAATCTTAACTTAAAGAGACTAGAATGCTTATTATGATTAAGATAATACAAGATAATTTTTGTAACTTTAATCTTAATTAGATCTTTGAATCAGATTAATATAACTCGTTACATTACTGACTTATTTTGTCTTGTGTTCTATGAACTTAGTCTTTTGTGACAAAAGGAAACAACTTCTATGAAACGGTTATTGTTCACATTAATTCTTATCACAACTCTGTGGTTTAATTTTACCCCTACTGCTTCAGCTTCTTATAATAATTTAACCCCTTGCAGCGATTCTGCTGCTTATCAGCAGAAGTCTAAGCATTTTCTAAATACTACTGATGATCAGCAGTCTGGACAGAAACGTGCTGAACGCTATGCTGAAGCCTTGTGTGGTCCAGAAGGTTATCCTCATCTAATAGTAGATGGTAATTTGACACACATTGGAGACTTTGCTATTCCTGGTATCATGTTCCTTTATATAGCAGGTTGGATTGGCTGGGTTGGTCGTGCTTACTTAATTGCTATTAATGGTGATACAAGTAAAGAAATTATTATTGATATTCCTCTAGCTATTGGACAAATGTTAATGGGTTTTGCTTGGCCAGTTTTAGCTTTTTATGAGTTTATTTCTGGAGAGTTAGTAGTGAAGGATAGTGAAATTACTATATCCCCACGATAATTAAGTTTATCCTAGTATATTTATTGTTCATTAAATTATTGGAGAATTACTCATGGAAAATTTGACAAAATTTCTGTCAACTGCACCTATTTTAATTATGGTGTTACTAACCTTTACTGCAGGTCTCTTAATTGAGTTCAATCGCTTTTTCCCTGATCTTCTTTTTCATCCTTTAGGATAAAAAATTGATTAGTTACAGTATTTAAGTGCAAGCCCAAAGCAAAGACGAGTCAATTATATTTTCATAAAACTGAAATATAATTGACTCGTCTTTGCTTTGGGCTTTAAATTTCAAAAAGCCAATCAACATTAATCTTGATAACATCTTAGCTGTTAATAACTTTTAAGTTAAGGTGAAAGATTACACTTATTCAATAAATACAAAACATTATCATAATCTATATTCCTTTAGCTTAAATTTCTTGCTATCAAAAAAACTTTCTTAGTTATAGGCTTTAAACTAAGATTGGTTAGACAAACAATTAATAATTTGTTTATGTAATTTATCCTTATCAAGGTTTTGTCCAATTAAAACTAATTTATTGTTAAAGTATTTATTGAATTCTTCGTCTTCTATATTAAAACGTTTTCCAGTTAAATGAAAAATGTGACGTTTTTCACTTTCATCAAACCATAAAATACCTTTTCCTCTAAATACATTCTCAGGTAATTGGTTATTAAGAAAATATTGGAATTTTTCGATAGAAAATGGTTTGTTACTTTCAAAAGCAATTGAGGTGAATTCATCATTGGTTAAATGATGATGTGTATGGCTGTTATTGTTATGTTTAGAATATTTATCAGTATTAAATAACTCAGAGCTAAGTATTAGAGGTAAAGAAACTTGAGAATCTGTAGTTTTTAAAATCCTAGCAAATTCTTTCATTTTATGAAGACGTTTTTCTAGTTCATCCACCTCTTTTTTACTAACTAAATCAGTTTTATTAAGTAAAATAATATCTCCATAAGTTATCTGACTATATGCAGCTTGAGAATTAAATAAATCAAGACAAAAATTGGAACAGTCTATCATTGTAATAATAGAATCAACTCGTGTTATATCCTTTAAGTCAGCACCTAAAAAAGATAATGCGATTGGTAAAGGATCTGCTAAACCAGTAGTTTCTATTATCAAATAGTTAATTTTTTTAGAATATTCTAAAATTTTATGAATGGCTTGAATTAAATCATTATTAATAGAACAACAAATACAACCATTGTTAAGTTCAATAACATTGTCGTCAGTAGCGATAATTAATTCATTATCTATCCCAATCTCCCCAAATTCATTAACTAAAACTCCAACATTTATGCCTTCTTGATTGAGAAGAATATGATTGAGAAGTGTTGTTTTACCACTACCTAGGAAACCAGTAATAATTGTTACAGGTAGAACTTTATCTTTTATGTTCATCACTTTTAATATTATTTAATTTTTGTTTCTTGATATTTGAAAAACTGAAATATAAAAGTTGGTACTAGATATTGATAAGAAAGAAGAGAAATTGCATGTTGATTTCGAAGATAAAGAACTTTAAATATCATTAATGTGCTTAGATTATCTGAAATAATCTAAGCATGTTTTTAAAACTTGCTCTATATGCGAAATAAATTACAAAGTACATTTTAAAATTACTTTTATTAATCTTGATTAGAGTCTGGAGAACGCGGATGAATCTGTTCAGCATCAGGGCATTCATCAGATACAGCAATCTCAGAGTCATACCTTGAAACAGAAGCAATTTTTTGACTAATTGCTCCAATACTCTCCAATCTTACCATTTCTTCCCAAGAACTAATTTCATCATCTTCTTCAGTTTCGTACCGAATAATGACTAGATCTCCTTCTAAAGATAGAATAGTCGCACCATCAATCCAACGTTGCTGATCCCGCAAGAACAGGCAAACTTCTCGACCTTCTGTACAAAGTTGATAAATCTTGCGGTGTAGCATAGATGTCTCCTCAACAGGTAACAGCCTTAATAAATTTACACTAACATTAAAAATAGTCTATGTGCTATGTCATATAAGCTATTTTTAAAATAATTAATAATTACAGCAATGGTTTTGAAAAGACTTTAAATAAGTCAATTTTGAAATGTGCTTATATTAATAAATATTATTAGTTCTAACACAAACTAGAGTTAACAATACTTGTGCTTAGTAATTAATAATAATTACTAAGCACAAGTAGTTATTCTTCATCCCATGCATCAACAAGTAAAACTTCACTTACAGGATCTTGCATTGCAAAACCAAAATCTAATAATTCTTTTTTCCAATAAGACCATTCATTCTCATAAAGAAGAGCTAATTTCCATATACTATCACTGGGCTTGAGAACTTTTGACTCTACCAGTGAAGAAACTTTACGTTGAAACTTCATCATAGGATGAGTAACTTGTTTCGTCATAGACTCAATCAATTTACGTTTACTAAATTGTACGAATTTTTTAAGATCAACTTCCTCTTTAATATTCCTATATATGATTAAAGCAATATACGTTTATCTAATACTTATATTTAGAGAAGTATTTCTACTACACTCTTTTTAACTGATATATTCAGTTTATGCAAGTCTTTTTAATTTATAGTACGGTAATTACTACTCTGGTACATAGATTTGAGACTATAACTAATTATTGGCTTAACTTAAAAATTTATAGAGATTTCCAATAAAATATTTCAAAATATATGTTTATTATTTTTATTATTAGTGTGAATGATACAGGTTATTTGTTGAATTAAAACAAATAGTAGATTTTAGAGTTATTTTAAATGAATATCTAAATTTATTGCCTTTAAAACAATATTTCTCAAAGTAGTTAAAAAAAAGCTATTAATTAACCTAATTACTTTTATTCTACAAGTACTATGGCATTAACGAAATCGATAGAATGGTTAGCATTAGTAATTGGTAATTCTCATCTTCACTGGGGATATTTTAAGAATGGATTTTTACACAGTTGTTGGGACACTCATTATTATAATGAGCCCATTAATAAATTAATGTTACCTTCTGAAGTTTTACTTGCTAATATTCCTAATACTTTACCACTTGTAGTGGCTTCTGTTGTACCAAAACAAACTACTATATGGAGAGAATACCACGGTGTTAATATCATAGAGTTAAATAATATTCCAATCAAGAACCTCTATTTAAATATTGGTATAGATAGAGCCTTAGCTGCTTTAGGAGCTGGAGTCACATATAGTTACCCATGTTTGGTAATTGATGCAGGTACTGCTTTAACTTTTACAGGAGTAGACGAAAATTATACTTTCATAGGAGGGGCAATTTTACCGGGATTAAAATTACAGTTTGACTCATTATCAAGCAAAATTGAAACTTTGCCTAATGTTAATTTACCTAAGAAATTACCATGTCAATGGTCAAAAAGCACTATGGGAGCGATCAAGAGTGGAATAATACATACAATTATTAGTGGTATGAAGATATTTATAGATAATTGGTTAACAATTTATCCACAAAGTCATATTATTCTGACAGGAGGAGATTCAATTGCTTTATATAATTATTTTATTGAAAAAGATTCCAATAATTTCAGTAGACTAAAAGTAGATAGAAATCTTATATTTTGGGGGATTAAATCAATATAATTTAAATTATTAAATAAAATTTTTATTACTCAGAAGTATTTGGATCTAAGGCATCTCTTAAGCCATCTCCAAGTAAGTTAAAAGATAAAACTGTTAAAATAATTGCAAGAGCTGGAGGCCAAATTAACCAAGGTTGTAATACTAAGATTGATGCATTAGTAGATACTGAGAGTAAATTTCCCCAACTAGCATCAGGTTGTTGGATCCCTAAACCAATTAAGCTTAAAACTGATTCTGATACAATAAATTCAGGAACTGTTAGTGTAGCAGAAATAACAATATAAGTTGCTGTCTGCGGTAATATATGGTGAAGAATGATTCTTTTATTAGTTGCTCCCATGGCCTTAGCAGCTTGAACAAATTCCTGATCTTTAAAAGAAAGCACTTGCCCCCTGACGACTCTGGCAAGTCCTGACCATCCAATAAAAGAGGTAATTAGAATTATTAAAATAAATCGTTGTGTATTGCTTAAACTTGGAGGAATTATCGTAGCTAAAGCAACTAACAGATAGATCCCTGGAATCGTCATTAAAACTTCTACCAAGCGCATTAAAACTACATCAATCCATCCGCCAAAATACCCAGAAATACCTCCAAGAACTATACCTATCGGAAAAGATATCATAATTCCTAGTAAACCAATAAATAAACTAACCCTTCCCCCAAATAATAATCGGCTAAACTGATCTCTTCCTTGTTCATCAGTTCCTAATAAGTTTAATTTTCCTGTACCCAGAGTTCCCATAAGATGGATATCTATTGGAATTCCAGAGAATAGTTCAACTTCTTCAAAAGAGGGAGGTAAGGGAATACGTATATTTAATAATTTATACCTACTTCCTTTTACAAATAAACGTATAGGAGATGGATCATGAAAATTGATATTTAAGTTACGCTTTCCTGTCTCAATATTTGTAGGACTTTGACTAGCTGGATAAACATGAGGACCAATATATCTACCTTTAAGTGGTCCATCCTGAATTGTCAAATAAATTGGTGTAGGAGGTAACAAAGAACCATCTAATTGAGATGAATAAGGATTATACGGAGCAACAAAATCTGCAGCAATAACAATTACATACAAGACAGTTAGTATAGCTATCCCAAGAAGTGCTAGATGATTATTTTTAAGTCTTTGCCATAGGTTCATGATTTTAGCTTTATATTTTATTTATTAAAAGCCAGGTGATGTTTAAAAGATATGAACTGTATAGATAGTGGGCTAATCACTACATAAGTAATATTATTTAATAATATACAATTAGAAGAATTTATTAAAACATTTTTTATAGTTCAGTTAACTCTTGCTTGTTAATTTAGTAGCTTGATAAGAAGTGTAATATTACTTATAAAACGACTTTAGCTTATAACAATTATTAATTAAAATTTAACAGTAGATAGAAAGAGAGAGAATAAATAAGGAATTTTATTCTCTCTCTTTCTATTATTTACCCATTCCTAATTGTTGAGCTTTTTGATAGACCTTTCCTTCTGTCAATAAAGAAGGTGCAATCACTACTTCTACTTTTTGCATTTCTTTTATATTTTGAGCTCCTAATGTACTCATACTAGTCTTTAATGCTCCTAATAAATTATGAGTTCCATCATCTAATTTAGCAGGCCCAATTAAAATTTCCTCTATAGTTCCTGTCGTAGCCACATTTATTCTTGTACCTCTAGGCAAGACAGGAGAGGGTGTTGCCATTCCCCAATGATATCCTTTACCAGGCGCTTCTATCGCACGGGCTATAGGAGAACCTATCATTACTGAATCAGCACCACAAGCTATGCACTTACAGATATCTCCTCCTGTAATAATTCCTCCGTCTGCAATGATAGGTGTATATATTCCTGTTTTCTTATAGTATTCATCACGTGCTGCAGCGCAATTAGCAATAGCTGTAGGTTGCGGAACACCTATTCCTAAAACACCTCTAGATGTGCAAGCAGCTCCTGGACCAATACCAACCAATACTCCTGCAGCCCCTGCTTCCATAAGCTCTAAGGCTACTTCATAAGTAACACAATTACCAAGAATAACTGGTATCGGCATGTCCTTACAAAACTGTTGTAAATTGAGAGAAGTAAGAGATTCTGGCGTTAAATGATTAGTTGAAACTACTGTAGCTTGAACAAGTAATAAATCAGCTCCTGAGTTAGCCACAATTTCTCCATATTTAGAAGCTCCTAGAGGAGTTAAACTAACTGCAGCAATACTTCCGGTAGATTTAATATCTTCAATTCTTTTTTTTATTAGTTCAGGTTTGATTGGCTCTGCATAAAGCTTTTGCATTAATTCTACAAACTCTGATTTACCTACTGAAGTAATCTTTTCGAGAATTGGGGTAGGATCATCATAACGAGTTTGGATACCTTCTAGATTCAGAACGCCTACAGCCCCAAGATTTGAAAGTAGATTAGCCATCTTAGTATCTACTACCCCATCCATAGCACTTGCAATAATAGGTATATCCCTTTTTATGTTTCCAATAGTCCAACTAGTGTCTATTAGAGCAGGATCCAAGGTGCGTGTGCCAGGTACGAGCGCAATTTCATTTATACCGTATGCTCGTTTAGCTTTTTTACCATAACCAATAATAATATCCACGTTTTTATATTCCATTCCCTAAGTATTAAATTAGGCTAGCAAATTTTTAGAGTTTTCGGGTATAAAATTAAAAACTTCATTTTGATAAAATTAACTCAGTTCAATATATTAGAATCTAATAAGATATTACAATACAATAATCATCTACGATTTGTCATATAGTTTTCTAACTATATGACAAATCATAAAAATAACTTTCTCAGTACACTATTTGATAAATAAAAAGAATTACTCAAAATAGTTTCTTACTTCTGAATATGATTAAGTCAATATAAAGAAATGAAATTATCAATTACTAGTACAATATAACAATCTCTAATAATTTGAGAACTATAAATAATACCAAGTCTTATAAACTTACTAAGTATAAAAATTAATATCGATATTGTGAAAATAACTTTCTAGCTGGGAGTTCACTTGTCATAATAAATAATCTCATAACTCTTTGTTATTGAATATTTTTAATATTTTTACCTAATTCTTACTAAGATTGGTTTTAAAATCTGAAATTATTTTCAAAACCAGGGCAAAAAGAAAATTAGTTTTATCAATAAAATGATTAATGCAAAAGGATGCAACTTCTCTACATTATCGAAGTGGAAAAAAATATTAATTTCTAATCTCTAATCGTATTAGCCATACTGAAATTCTTATGATATGGCACAATCTAATTAAAAATAAATAATTATTAATATTTTAAATGACTGCAAACATATTTGAATTATCAACCAAATACGACCCTAAGTTAACAGAGGCTAAGTGGCAAAAAGCTTGGGAAATTCATCAAATATTCAAAGCCAACACAATAGAAAAAGAAAAAATTTTCTGTATGGTTATTCCTCCTCCAAATGTTACAGGTAGTCTTCATATGGGCCATGCATTTGAGGATTGCTTAATGGATGTATTGGTCCGTTATCATCGAATGAATGGAAAAAATACGTTATGCCTTCCTGGAACTGATCATGCCAGCATTGCAGTTCATAGTATTCTGGATAAACAATTAAAAAAAGAAGAAAAAACTCGCTATGATATCGGACGCGAGAATTTTCTTGAGCGAGCTTGGGAATGGAAAAAATCATCAGGAGGCAAAATAGTAAGTCAATTAAAACAAGTTGGCTTATCTGCTGACTGGTCGAGAGAGCGTTTTACTCTAGACAAAGGATTATCAAAAGCAGTTAAAACTGCTTTTATAAAATTATATGAAGCAGGACTAATCTATAGAGGTAACTATCTAATTAATTGGTGTCCTGCTTCTTTATCAGCAGTATCAGACTTAGAAGTAGAAAATAAAGAAGTTAAAGGAAATTTATGGTACTTTCGCTATCCTTTAAAAGATAGTAGCGGCTATCTAGACGTTGCGACTACTAGGCCTGAAACTATTTTAGGTGATACTGGAGTAGCCGTTCATCCTGATGATGAACGGTATCAAAACTTAATTGGAAAAACTTTAATATTGCCTATTGTAGGCCGAGAAATATTAATAGTCGCAGATGAATCAGTTGATTCAAAGTTTGGAACTGGGTCTGTAAAAATAACTCCTGCTCATGATCCTAATGACTTTGCAATAGGTAGTCGCCATAACTTACCTTTTATTAATATTCTTAATAAAGATGGCAGCCTAAACGAAAATGCAGGAGAATTTCAGGGACAAGATCGCTACGAAGCTCGTAAAAATATTGTTACAAGATTAGAAAAAGATGGATTTTTAGTTAAAGTTGAAGATCATTATCATTCAGTTCCATATAGTGATCGTGGTAAAGTGCCTATTGAACCATTACTTTCTACACAGTGGTTTGTAAAAATTAAACCACTGTCTGAGAAAGCACTTAAATTTCTAGACGAAGATAATTCACCCCGCTTTATTCCTGACAGATGGACAAAAGTTTATCGAGATTGGTTAGTAAATTTGAAAGATTGGTGTATTTCACGTCAGCTGTGGTGGGGACATCAAATACCAGCATGGTATGTAATTAGTCAAACTAATGGAACTATAACTGATGGGACGCCTTTTATTGTAGCTTATGATAAAGAGGAAGCTTTAAGAAAAGCGCATAAGGACTATGGAAGTGATGTCATATTGGAGCAGGATCCTGATGTTTTAGATACTTGGTTTTCATCAGGTTTATGGCCTTTCTCTACGTTAGGTTGGCCAGAAAATACAGAAGACTTTGCTACTTACTACCCTACAAGTACCCTTGTTACTGGATTTGATATTATTTTCTTTTGGGTAGCAAGAATGACTATGATGGCAGGATATTTTACAAACAAGATGCCTTTCAAAGATGTCTATATTCATGGACTGGTGAGAGATGAGAATGGTAAAAAAATGTCTAAATCTTCTAATAATGGAATAGATCCATTAATTCTAATAGACAAATATGGTACGGATGCACTTCGTTATACTTTAATCAAGGAAGTTGCGGGAGCTGGTCAAGATGTAACCCTGCAATATAATAGAGAAACTAATGAATCTGAATCTGTAGAAGCATCTAGGAACTTTGCAAATAAATTGTGGAATGCTGCGAGATTTGTAATAATTAATTTGCAAGAAGACATTCGAAATGATATCGGAACTCTTAATCCTGAATATTTGGATTTGGCTGACTATTGGATATTATCAAGATTTCAAAAAGTAACAGAACAAACTATTAACGATATAAATAATTACGGTCTAGGTGAGGCAGCTAAAGGATTATATGATTTTGTTTGGAGTGGCTTTTGTGACTCATATATCGAATTAGTAAAATCTCGATTATTAGAAAATTCAGATTCTTCTTTAGGTGCCCAGCAAACTTTGGCATATGTTTTGGACGGAATATTAAAATTACTTCATCCATTTATGCCCCATATTACGGAGGAAATTTGGCAAACATTGACACAAAGGAATAAAGAGTTTATAGCTTTACAAGCATACCCCAAGCCTGATTTAAATTATGTAAATAAAGATTTAGAAAATCTCTTTGATTTATTATTTGATGTGATTAAAACTATTCGTAATTTACGTGCTGAATTAGATATCAAACCTAAAACAAAAACCTTTGTTATATTACAGAGCGAAAGTAATACAACACAAGATACTTTGAGAATAGGTCAAAAATATATTCAAGATTTAGGGAAGACAAGTAATATAACTATTGTTTCTAAAGTAGAAGCAAAAACAGAGCAAGTATTTACTGGAGTAATAAGAAATATACAGGTTTTAATCCCATTATCAGGAGTAGTTGATATTGTCCTTCTTCGTCAAAAATTAGAAAAAAACTTAAATAAGATAGAAAACGAAGCCAATATCCTAACACAGCGCTTAGATAATTCTAAATTTATTCTAAAAGCTCCTAAGGAAGTAGTTCAAGGAGCAAGAGATGCCCTTGAAGAAGCCAAGCAACAGACCTTTATTTTACGAGAACGTCTTCAACACTTGCATGAGTAGTTTGTTATCAATAATCAATTTATTGATTATTGATAACAAACTATATATAAAATCTTACTTGTAAATTATTTTATCGATAAACTGATGTAATATTTTTTGATGCTAGATTAGAAAATAAAACAGAATGTAAAAATAATAATTACTATTTGACGTGATTCTAAAAAATATATTATGAATAGTAAATTCTAATACATCTATACAATAAAAGAGTTAATGAAAATTGATAGGAATCAAAAATTAAAAACGTTATCAGGGCAAATGATAAGGCCTACTTCTTCAAAAGTAAAAGAAGCGTTATTTAATATTTGGCAAGGTAAAATCACAGGATCTTGTTTACTAGATTTATGTGCAGGAAATGGAACAATAGGTTATGAAGCTCTTTGTAGAGGTGCGACCCTAGTGGTCGGAATTGAAAAATACGGAAAAGCTTGTGCAATTATTAATACAAATTGGCTAAAACTTTCGAATTCTGAGCAAGATTTTAAGGTAATAAAGGGTGATGCTTTAAAAAGTCTGAACAATTTAAAGGAACAACAATTTAATTTTATTTACTTTGATCCTCCTTATAGGAGCAACTTATATCAACCTGTTCTTGAATTAATTGCAAGAACAAATATCTTAGCTAAAGATGGAGAAGTTGCTGTAGAACACGATCCAAGACTATGGAAAGCAAAAGAAATAAAAAGATTAAAAATTATAAAGGAGAAGCATTATGGAAACACTAATTTAACTTTTTATCAGTCAAGTTTAGATTGAAAAGAGCAAAGTTTTGATTTAGTCTAAATTTTATTTAATAATATAAATGATATATTCAAGAAGTGAAATATAAATAAATTATTGTTTCAAAAATTCTAATCTACAAAGGGTTATAAGAAAATTTAGGAAACACTTTGTTCTTGTATTCTAATTAATGGGAAACAGAAAAATGATAAAAATAAATGATTAAGAACTAGAGTAATAGTACTGTTTAAGTACATATTTATTGTAGATCTATATAAACTCAATCTAGATAAGATAAGTTAGTTCGTTTTGACCGAAATACTTTATATCTTGACTTATATAAGCTAATTATTGCAGTAATTAGTAAAATCTTTTTTCTTACACATCAATAAAAGAATTTTTGATTAAAAATTAAAAATGAAAATAAACTAAAAGAATACACAATAGACAAGAATAAAATGAGAACAAATATTCTTTCAGCTGAAAAAATAAGACAAGTATTAACTCGTTTAGCCTCTCAAGTAATTGAAAAATCGGGAAACTTATCCGATATTGTACTGTTGGGAGTTCATACTAGAGGAGTCCCTCTAGCTTTTATGTTGGCTCAGCAAATAGAAATATTGGAAGATTTTAAGGTTCCTGTTGGTTCTATAGATATTACTTTTTATAGAGACGATTTAGATAGAATCAGAACGAGAACTCCGGCTAAGGCTATGTTTTCTTTCGATATAACCGGAAAGACTGTAATTTTAGTTGATGATGTTATCTATAAAGGAAGAACAATTCGTGCTGCTCTTAATGCTATTAATGAATATGGAAGACCTGAAATAATTCGCTTATTAGTGTTAATAGATAGAGGTCATCGGGAACTACCGATTCATCCTGACTTTATAGGAAAGAAATTACCCACATCATCTAAAGAACAAGTAAAAGTTTATTTTCAAGAAACAGATGGGAGGGATGCAGTAGAGTTAATAAAAAATAATTATTCATGAATAAGCGACAAAGAAAGACTCTAAGCATAGTAAGTATTGTCAAGACTATTGTATATAGATATCATTTTTACAATGAAATCTTTGTAAAATTAAAAGAAGCATATAAAAAAATCATATCTTTCTACTTAAATTTTCTACACCGTAATCAGCAAACTATCTTTAGTAGAATATTACGCTTTCGTGGAATTAGTGCATTAGCTTTAAGTGTAAAAACTGATTATTTATTTACTTCAAAACAAACTAAGATTAATTTTTATACTTTCCCAGGTGAGATATGTTTAAAAATATCTACTAAGGCAAACTCTATAGAAAAAGCATCTACTGTTGTTCAGCCAACTATTACAGAAATACGTAAAATTACCCAATTAAATTACTATGGTCACAATCATGATACTTTGATCAAAATTGTTGCAAAATTGCTGAGAGAAAACCAAAATACAGTCTCTGTTGCAGAATCTTGTACAGGAGGAGGCTTAGGGGCAATATTTAGTTCTTTCCCTGGCAGCTCAAATTATTTTCTTGGAGGTATTATTGTATATAGTAATCAAGCAAAAATATCTTTATTGGAAGTCTCAGAAAAAACTTTAAGTATTCATGGAGCAGTAAGTTCTAATACTGCAAAACAAATGGCTTTAGGTGTTAAAAAGAAACTAGGAACCTCTTGGGGATTGAGCATTACTGGAATTGCTGGGCCAGGAGGAGGAACACAAATGAAACCTGTTGGTCTAGTCTATATTGGTATTGCCGATCCTGAAAATAAAGTTAGTAGTACAAGATGTTTCTTTGGATCTTGTAAAAGAGATATAATTCGCTCTTTAAGCGAATATAGCGCGCTAGATCAGTTGAGAAGAAGCTTGTTAACAAAGTTGAATATGTGTTAATAGATAATATCTTTTCTAATTCATTTATAAAATTTCAATTATTTGATGGATGTGAAACATATAGTTATTATAAAATATCTAAGTTCACTATATAAATAGAAATTCAATGGACATAACTGGATTCGAACCAGTGACCCCATCGATGTCAACGATGTACTCTAACCAACTGAGCTATACGTCCTTATTAACTTAATATAACATAATATCCTGCAATAATCATCCGTAAGATAAGCTATGATTTATTTTTTGATAAATACATCAAGAGCCACTATTTGAAAAAAATAAGATAAAAAGACTATATTACTTTCAGAAATAATTTTCTACAGATTCCTGAAAAACTTAGATTTTATTTTTTATAAATTTTGTACACATACAAATTAATGTTGGGAAAACACTATGAATCGGGATCAAAAATATTTCTTATAATTAGTGTATTTAAACATTTATAAAATAAAGTATTGAAGTACATTTGATAAATAGTAAAATACAGAATTTCTTGTGAAAAATATTGAGTAAAAAATGTAAACCATGAAACCTAGATAAATTTATCATGCTTCTTTAATTAAATCATTAAAAAATTTTACTAACCTTTATGTAGGTAAAAACTTCTAGGCCATAAGTCTAAATACTTAAAATTATGGAAAAATCAATTCAACTTAATAAGAATGACTTAATAACCTATCCTATAGCTGAAATCTTTCATTCTATCCAAGGTGAAGGTGCTTGGACGGGAGTGAGTGCATTTTTTATTCGTTTAGCTGGATGTAATGTTGGCTGTCCATGGTGTGATCAAAAAGAATCATGGAAACATAAAACATTCCCAAAATATTCGTCTAAAACTTTAGCTATAGAAGCTCACAAAGCTAATGCAAGTATTATAGTTATTACTGGAGGAGAACCTTTGATGTACAATTTGTTCCCCTTAACTAATGCCTTACAAAATTTAGGAATGCAAGTCCATTTAGAAACTTCTGGTTCTTATCCTTTTAGTGGTAACTTTGATTGGATAACACTTTCGCCTAAACCTTTTAAAATTCCACATGAAAGTATATATGATAAAGCAAGCGAGTTAAAAGTTATCGTAGCTAATCAAAAAGATTTTGATTGGGCGGAAGAACAAAAAAATAAAACTAATTCTCAATCAATTAACTTTCTACAACCTGAATGGAATAGTGATATAAGTAGTTCTTTAATTTATAACTACATTCGTAAACATCCCGAATGGCGTATAAGCTTACAAACTCATAAGTTTTTAGGTATTAGATGAACAAAAATTACTATATTCTTTTATAAGTCATGAAAGAATATAGTTTTGTCTTGATTCGAAAAAATACTTGTATGTACTTAACCTATTTCACGGCTATAAAATTTGAAGGGCAATGATTTTGAAGATATTTAATGTCAAATTCACATTATTGAAAATATAGTTATAGAAAGTAAGTTAGTGACATAACTTGTTTTTTAAAAAATTTTCTGTTAGCATATTAAAAAACGAAAGGGGCAGACCAGCATCCCAAATACCAATTTTAGCCACAAGGCTACACCGAAGGACTTGCTTAGTTTTCGCCCCATGGTAGATGAGGGGTAAAACCAAATATACATGGTCAAAAAACCAGCTATTGCAATTTCACATCTCGGTTGTGAGAAAAATCGAATAGATTCAGAGCATATCTTAGGACTATTAGCAACAGAAGGATATTCTGTTAGTTCAAGTGAACACCTTGCTGATTATGTTGTTGTAAATACTTGTAGTTTCATCCAACAAGCTAGGGAAGAATCAGTTCGTACCCTAGTAGAGTTAGCCGAAAATAATAAAAAAATTATTGTTGCTGGCTGTATGGCTCAACATTTTCAAAATCAATTACTTGAAGAATTACCTGAAGTTGTAGCAATCGTTGGAACAGGAAATTATCAAGACATTGTTAAAACTGTTCAACGTGTTGAGTTGGGTGAAAGAGTAATAGATATATCTCAAAAACCTACTTTTATTGCTGACGAAACTATTCCACGCTATCGAACTACTAATGAAGGAGTAGCTTATTTAAGAATAGCAGAAGGATGTGACTATCGCTGTACCTTCTGTATCATTCCCCATTTGCGAGGCAATCAAAGATCTCGCACTATCGAATCTATTGTCGCAGAAGCCCGACAACTAGCTGATCAAGGTGTACAAGAGATTATTCTTGTTTCGCAAATTACTACAAATTATGGTCTAGATCTTTACGGGAAAGCTCAGTTAGCCGAGCTTTTGCAAGCGCTAGGAAAAGTTAATATTCCTTGGATACGTGTTCACTATGCATATCCTACCGGATTAACAACAGAAGTTCTTCAGGCTGTTAAAGAAGTACCAAATGTCATTCCTTATTTAGATCTACCATTACAGCATTCTCATCCTAATATTCTAAAAGCTATGAATCGGCCTTGGAAGGGAACAGTAAATGATGAAATCATTGAAGTTATAAAAACATCTATTCCAAATGTTGTTTTACGCACAACTTTCATTGTTGGCTTTCCTGGTGAAACAGATGAATACTTCGAACATTTAGTAAAATTCATTAAAAGGCATCAATTCGATCATGTAGGAGTTTTTGTATTTTCTCCAGAGGAAGAAACTCCTTCCTATAGAATGCTTAATCAAGTTCCATTGGAAATAGCTCAAGAAAGGCGAGATTACTTAATGGAAATACAGCAGCCTATTTCTAGTAAGAAAAATAAACAGTATATTGACACGATAATAGAAGTATTGATTGAACAAGAGAATCCAAAAACTCATCAATATATAGGTCGTTCAATTAAATTTTCTCCTGACGTAGATGGAGTTGTTTTTGTTAAAGGAGAGGCTCAATTAAATTCAATTATTCCAGTTAAAATTACCAAAGCTGATGCTTATGATCTCTATGGAAAAGTTGTTGACACTTAAATATTTATTTGCATATGCATTAAGGTGGAAACAAAAAATAACTTAGTAATAGCATTAATTAAAACAATAAGTAATTTAAAAACTATTATTAAAATCTTCACTATACCTTGTTAAATTTTCAACTTACAGTAAACCTATTAACTATAACGATCTTATGACTATTTCTTTCGAGAACTTAGGACTATCCGAAATTCGCGTCAATAAATTAAAAGAGCTCGGATTTGAAAACCCTACTGAGATTCAGGAAAAAGCAATTCCTTTGATGCTAGAAGGACATGACGTACTAGGACAATCACAAACAGGGACGGGAAAAACTGCAGCCTATTCTTTGCCTATTCTTGAACAAGTTGATATACAAAATCCTAACGTTCAAGTCTTAATCTTGACTCCTACTCGTGAACTTGCTCAGCAAGTCGCAGAAGCTTTAAAAGAATTTGCAGTAGAACGACGTTTATATATATTAACTGTTTATGGTGGCCAGTCCATAGATAGACAGATTAGAAGCCTAGAACGAGGGGTCCAAATTGTAGTAGGAACTCCAGGGAGAGTTATTGACCTCTTAGAACGGAAAAAGCTAATTTTAGACTCTTTATCCTGGGCCGTTCTTGATGAAGCCGACGAGATGCTTAGTATGGGTTTTATTGATGACGTAAAAACTATCTTAAAAAAGACGCCTGAGCAACGTAATACTGCCTGTTTTTCTGCTACGATGCCAAGAGAAATAAGAGAACTTGTTAATCAATTTCTAAAATCTCCAGTAACTATATCTGTTGAAAAAACTCAGGCTGCTCCTACGCGAATAGAGCAAAATATATATATGGTTCCTAGAGGCTGGTCAAAGCGAAAAGCATTGCAACCGGTTTTAGAAATAGAAGATCCCGAATCAGCTATTATTTTTGTTCGTACTAAACAAACAGCTTCAGATTTAACTACAAGATTGCAAGAAATCGGTCATTGTGTAGATGAGTATCATGGTAACCTTAGTCAATCTCAGAGAGAAAGATTAGTTCATCGCTTTAGAGATGGTAGGATAAAATTAGTTGTAGCTACGGATATCGCAGCCAGGGGTTTAGATGTAGAGGGTTTGAGCCATGTTATTAACTATGATTTACCAGATAATAGTGAAACCTACATTCATAGAATCGGCCGTACTGGAAGAGCTGGTAAAACCGGAAAAGCAATTTCTATCGTGGAATCTATTGATCGTCGAATGATTCGGCAAATTGAACGAAAACTTCGTCAAAAAATAGATATTTGCAAAATACCTAGTCGTTCAGAAGTTGAAGCAAAGAGACTAGAAAAATTACAAAATTTGATTAAAGAATCATTAGTAGGGGAAAGGATGGCTTCTTTTTTACCCTTAGTAAGTGATTTGAGCACAGAGTATGACCCTCAAGCAATTGCCGCTGCAGCTTTACAAATGATTTATGATCAAGACTGTCCTGATTGGATGAAAACTGATTGGGAAGTTCCTGAAGCAACTACACCGAAACCAGTTGTCAATCGCAAATCTAATAAATATAGCTCCAAGAATAGTAAGAATAATCGTAGCATTAGTAAAAGCATTCGCAAAACAGTAAGTCATTAAACATAGCGCTTGGTATTCATATTTATATAATATGAATGCCAACTATTTATTTATTTCCTATACCAGAACTATATCTCCAATATGGGAAAATCTATTTTTTTAAATTAATTAATTACCGAAAGGCCTTCTGCTAACAAAGATGGGGCATAAGTTGAATTTACCCAACGTGAATCATTAGCTATACCAATAATATTTTCTAAAATTTTATAAACGTTACCTGTTACCATAGTGTCTTTTATTCTCCCATTTATCGAGCCATCCTGAATAGAGTATCCTGAGTCTATATTGACAGAGAAATCCCCAGATATATCAATTTTTTCTCCTAGGACTAAGTCTACTATAATACCGTAATCTAACTTCTTGATTAAATCCTTAAAATTTTCTTTTCCAGGCTCTACTATTAGATTAATTAATACAGGTGTTGGGTAACTTTTCAAATTAGGGCGAAAACCATTGCCAGTGCTTTTTATTCCTAATCTTTTTGCACTAGTAAGATTACTATAAAATTGTTGTAAATCTCCTTTTTTGATTAAAGATAATTCCTGTGTAACAGTTCCTTCGTCATCAAAAGGAATAGTGTAAGGTTTATATCGTGGATTTTGGGATATAGTCAGAGAGTTTGACATAACCTGTTTTTGTAGCTTGTTACTCCAAGGAGAAGTTTTTTCTAAAACAAACTTACTATTGAGAGCCTCAGATACTGTATTCCAAAGCATAGCAGCTCCATTAGGAGTAAATAGAACTGGTATATAACCTTTCGGAGCCGAAGTAGTTTTTTTCGCCCATTCTAAACGTTCTAAAATATTTTTTGCTATTTGTTGAGTCTCAATTTTTCCTTGGGTTAGTTTAGTATCATGGACACTCAAAAAATCTTTTCCGTTTGAACATTCTAATTCTAGATAATAATTAACTAACGATTTACTATATTCACAATGAAGTCCCACAGAGTTTACTAAGCATGTAAACTGTTCTGAATAAATAAACTCTCCACTACAAATAGCTTCTATATAGATGTCTCTTAATTGACGGATTGTATCTTCTCCTGAGGCAATCAGTTGCTCAGTAGGTATAAATTCTCCCTGATGAGGTTGAAGATTTATATGTGAGTGATTAGGTTTAATAATTTCAGTATTATTTAAAGTTGACAAAATAATCGCTTGATCAACTAACTTATCACTATCAAAATCTCCATAAGCAACAGCCAATCCTGATGAACCTTCTTTCCATAAGCGTAAAGCTATTCCTTCTGATTGAGAATTTTCTAATCTTTTTAGATTGTTAGTCTCAAATATAGCAGAATCAGATTTAAGCTTAGACTGATAAACTTCTGCATGAGAAGCTCCTTTGCGCAGAGCTGAATCTATTAATTTTTGCAGTTCAATATCCATAACTTTAATATGATAGAATCTTAGGTGTATGAAACTGAATCTAAATGAATATTTATCAGTAGACTATTATTAAGTTACAAAATAAAGTTATTAAGTAATCTTGGAAAATTAACATTTGGAGACTTTATGGTTAGTAAATCTACATTCAATAAACAGGATACATCAAAAGATCAAAATGTCGAGCCAGATATTAGTTATGTTAAACTAGCTATGCGTAATATGGTTCGCAAAAAGGTTACTTCCATTAAACATTTTCTCGTAACTACTATAGGACTACTAGCTTTTTTAATTGGTCTTGCCTATTTGACACGCTAATACCTTGGTTTAAACTCACTTACAAGCTAATTAATTTTACAAGTACTGTATCTAAAACAACAGAAAATCATTATATCTTTTTCTAAAACAAGAAACTTTGTTAATCATTATTGGTCTTTAGTAAAAGTCTCAACTTAGAATATATACGAAGTCAATAGGCTTTATAAAAAATAAGTTACTCCTTATAAAAATTAGTAAAGTTAAAGATTATGAAAGCCGATTTTAAAATGAACCACTTTTCTTCTACTAGATTATTTCCAGATGCTACTAATCTAAGGCCAAATCATATTTCACAATTAGTTAAAGAAAAATACCCTTCAGAAATTAGAAGGAAATCGGCTTGGCATATTTCTCCCAATATATTTTTAAGCTTTCAATATGCCTGGACAGGTATCTGCTATACTTTTGCTACACAGCGTAATTTCCGCATCCATACTGCTATGACATTCATTGCGATTGGTATCTCTGGATTTTTAAAAGTCAATTCAGTTAGTATGGCTATTATTACTCTTACTTGTGCATTGGTGCTAATTCTAGAACTACTTAATACAGCTCTGGAATCAATTGTTGATTTGACTGTTGGTCAATCATATCACGAACTAGCAAAAGTTGCTAAGGATTGTGCTGCAGGTTCTGTTTTGATCTCGGCTTTTGCAGCTTTATTAGTTGCGTTTTTCATTATTATTCCACCCATTATAGACACAAATTTTAACTCATAATATTAGCAAATTAATTCTGTTTCTAAAGTCAAAATAATATAATATTTTTTTACCATCTAATTTTGCATTACCAACAATTAAAATCTAATTTAAGTTTAAGTATTTAAAGAGTTCACAAATATATTTTATCTTTTAATATCTATGATGAAAAGACGACAATTTATAACCTATTCTGGCATTAGTGCTTTGTTTTTTTCTAAGTTATTTCCAAGTTTTCATTTTTCATCTCTAGCTGCTCAAGAGACTAATTCAAGTACTTTGTCCATTAAGTATCTAGGACATACATGTTTTTTATTTAGCGGTGGTGGCTTAAGAGTTCTAGTTAATCCTTTTTTAACTATTGGATGTACTGCAGGTTATCGTTTACCAAATGTTGAAGCAGATTTAGTTATAACTAGTAGTCATATGTGGGATGAAGGAGCTGCTGATGGCTTACCTGGTACTCCTCGTATGTTGCATGAACCAGGAGTATATAAAATCAATGGATTAGGATTTCAAGGTATTAGTATTGATCACGATAGAAAAGGTGGTAAACAATTTGGGAACAATGTCGCTTGGCGTTGGACGCAAGCAGGTATGCATATAGTTCATCTAGGTGGAGCAGCAGCACCAATTGATTTAGAACAAAAAATTTTATTAGGTAATCCTGATATTGCCTGTATTCCAGTAGGTGGTGGTCCAAAAGCTTATAATGCAGTAGAAGGAAGACAAGCAATGCAAGTCTTAAATCCTAAAATAATGATTCCCACTCATTACCGTACTTCTGCTGCTGATACAGAAAATTGTGATATTGATCCATTGAATAACTTTTTAGAATTAGAAAAAAGTACAAATATTAAAAAAATACATAGTGATCAGCTTTCTTTAACTTCTAAAGATTTGCCTCAACAGGATACACATATATACATATTTGATCACGAATCGTTATTAGTAAATAAAAGAATTTAACTTATATCAAATCTTCAACATCATGGCTAAATTAATTCTCTCCTAAAACTTCATGGAAATTAAATTCCGGAGCAGCTAACACAAATATTATTGTTGGTAATGCTTTAGTCCATTGCTGTAGCTTTTCATAGTTAGGAACAAATGATTTATCAGGGGAGGGCATACCTAAAAACACAAAATCTGCTCCGATCGAAGACTGTTCTAGAATAGTCGTAAAATTACGTCCATTAGAAAGAATGACTTCTGATGTCGCACCAATTCTTAGGTCTTGAACTAATTTTCCTAGATTTTGCTGGGCCTCTTTAACAGCACTTTCGTCGGTAACTACTAGCTTCAAATGAATTTTCCCTTTTCTCCACTGGGGGTTAGAGCATAGTAAATAGGCTAAAACTAGCATCAAACTACCATTGCCTTGTCTTCCACCACTCCACCACACATCTATATGGCAACGACGATTTTTAGATTCTTTCCACGGGTTATATAATAAATCAGGATTTTCTCTTAAGACGATTACATTTCTTTGTGCTTTGTGAAAATTAGCTATCATTTGACAATAACGTTTACGGTGAGTAGCTTGTTGAGAGTCACCTAATAAAATTGTATTTGGAACAATTGATCCCAAGCCATAAGTTTCCACTAACCGCTCTGCTCCATCAAATGGATCAGGAGCTGTTACCAATCTAACTAAAGCTTTTACTCCTCTTCGCTGCAAGTAATCTCTAATACGCTTTTCCAGAATTGCCTGTCGTGCTACATCGCGTGAACCTACAGGCAAAACACTAGAAACAGTTATTAAACCACGATTATAAGTTAGAGCCTGTGCTAGCTGAATTAAAGGCCAACGTTTAGTTGGTGCCCCAGATAATACTAAAAATTGAGGTCGCCAATTTTTAGTATCATTAGTATGGTCAGTCTGTAAAATAGCCATTCGGAGAACGGCCATCCAAACACCTCGCCTTACATCTCCCCAAGTTGCCGATAATTCTCTTTGACGTACCCAAAAATAAATGCTTATAACTACTACTCCTGCTACACAAGTAGCTATCGTATCAATTAAAAACATTACCCCTAAACAACCTATTGCACCTAACCATGAGAATAGCCAATGTACTCTAAAAGAAGGACGAAATGAAGGACTGTTTAATACACCTTCCACCCCAGCAGAAATGTTTAAAACTAAGTAGGTAGTTAAAAAGAACATCGTTAAGATTGGAGCTATTAAATTTAAATCTCCAATACACACTGCTGCAAGAGCTATTACAAAAGTAACTAAAGTTCCTATTTTTGGCTCATCATCTGGGCCACTACCTTGACCTAGGAATCTCATCCATGTTGGTAAAATACCATCTCTAGCCAAAGCCTGAAGAATACGCGGGGCACCCAATATGCTACCAATTGCACTACTTAAGGTTGCTCCCCAAACTCCAACAGAAATAGCTGGTCCCCAAAGTGCCATTCTTTGCATTATTAAGGGTTCTGCTATTAAAGTACTGCCATTGGCACGCATCGCTAAAAATATCGGTAATGTAATATAAATCAAAAATCCTGTACCTACAGCAGCTAAAGTGCCAATAGGTAAAGATCTAATTGGGTCACGTAGATCTCCTGACATATTGACACCAGCCATAATGCCTGTTACAGCTGGAAAAAAAACTGCAAAAACAGCCCAGAAAGGTTCTCTATCAGTTACCCACATTTCTACATTAACTTCTTCAACAGGATAGCCAAAATAGAAAGATAATAAGGAAACAGCAATAGCAGCCATGATAAAGTATTGTGCTTTTATTGCTATTTTTGCTGACGTTATACTTATTATTCCGACTCCAATTGTTACAACCAGAGCAATATAAAGTTGATTAAGATTCAGCATAGGGAAAGCAGCCACAACACTTTCAGCAAAACCAATAGTGTAAAGAGCGACAGACAAAGCTTGAGCAAAATATAATGGAATACCTACTGCACCACCAGTCTCAATACCAAGAGAACGACTGATCATATAGTAAGCTCCTCCAGTTCTGATAATGCGATCTGTAGCTATAGCACACACAGAAAGAGCTGTAAAAAAAGTTATGGAATTAGCTAGAATAACGATTAGAATTGCTCCCATCAATCCTGCGTTACCAACTACCCAGCCAAAGCGAAGATACATGATCACACCAAGGATAGTAAGAGTTGAGGGAGTATAAACACCTCCGAAAGTTTCTAATCCTTGTTTTTTATTAGTTTTTTTGGCGGGGGAAAAAAATTGAAAGAGCAATTTCACAGGTTATTAAAAATAAATCTAATTAATCACAGATATTATGCCAGATTTTTTGATACTGCTAAATGTTTAACTAATAATTTACTATGTTATTAATTAAATGTGTGATGGTTAATGTATTGTACTATTCTTTTTTTAGTTCATCGTCACTTGTCTCAAGAACATTTTCTTCCTTCTGAGATATACGCTTTTTTCGGTCAAATTCCAATGAATCTTCAATAGCTGTTAACAACTGTTGCATTTTCTCTAAGTTACCACAGTATACTTCAAGGTCTTTTTGTATTTTTTCCGATGAAAGTTTTAAATCATTAGCTATCTGATTTATTGCCTTATTATACTCTTCCTTACTTTCTACTAAGTCAGAGCTAATTTTTTCTAGTAAAGAATATAAACCAATAGCTAATAAACGACTATATTTAAACTTAGAATTTTCAGCTATAGAATAATAAGATTTCCAAAGTAACTTTTCATTAATTTCTTCTTGAGATAATCTTACAATATTTCCTTTAAAATCTGAAACAGATAGCATTTCAGCTTCATGTAATATAGTATCTGATTCCTCTAGATATCGTTTGGTATCTCCTCCAGTCGATTTACACAATGCATCAAATATTAGATCTTGATGATCATCCGGTTGATACCCATACATGAATTTTTTGAATAAGGTAACAACTCCTAAAGCATAAATGGGATTATATTGGTAATCTGCATTTACTGATAGTAAATGCATTTCTACTAGGAGCTCTTCTATAAATCGTCTATAAATTGAGCTGATTGGTCTAGTAAAGAAATTGTAGAACTCACGTTTTGTATCAGAAACAGTACGAATATTATCCACGAAATAGATTGTAAATTATTTTTAATGATGGTCTTTAGTTATTCTCTCTTGTAAAGTACTATTTTGCAAAGTAAGTCATATAAAAATTTAAATGTAACTTATTCTGATTATCCTTAATAAGGAATAAAATTGAATTTAGTGAGCGTAGAATTTAATAATCATAATATTCAAGAATAAATTTTTAATTCGCATTGGCAAGACAATTTACCATAATTTAAAGAAAGTTGATTAATACAAAAATCAGGTCCTAAATCTAATAATATTTCCCTATCTAAACAAGTATCTAACCCAGATAAACCTCTGATCTCGACTTCTTTTAAGCTAAGAGTTTGAGTAGAAGTTATGTTTGGTCTCAACTTAATTGTGATAGATTCAATTACCTCCTCGTATAGTGATACTACTTGTATGGTTATATTAGAACAATCAATATTAATCTCCTTCAACTGAAAAGTCATATTACTTATTCTTCGTGAAAATTTTGTAAACTCTTTATGTTCCAATAAAATATTCAAAAGATATTTAATGCTATCCTGAAGCATTGTTGACGAAATAGATGCTTTCAAACTTTCATTACTTATAGCAACTTCTCCAGATATTTTAATATCTTTTAGTAATTTTAAAGATTGTCCTCTTAAAATTTGACCTACGTTTATGCGAATATTCCTCGCTTTTAACTTAATTTCTTCTAAAGATAATCCTTTATAAACTAGTTGATGGCTATCTAATATTATTTCAGGTATATAACCGCTTAAAAACTGATAATCACTACCTTCAATAGATAAATTCAAGGTCTCTAGTTTTTCGACCTGTGAATTTAACCAAAGCTTTAAAGCAGGAGTTAATATCTTTGTAATAATTTTGCTCATATTAAATATTTTGGCTAAACAATAAATTTATTATTTTGTAAATCTTCGCTATGTTAACCTTAGTTATATTTTTCTTGTAAAGTTTTAAGTTCAATAATTTAACTTTTAATTGATTTTTTCTGTTGATTATCATCCCGAGACTATAGAAAAATATTAAATCGTTTAAAATCTCGTTATATCTACATGCATCTGATGCTTAGCAACATTGTTGATTTCAGCATTCTAGGAAATAACAATAAACAATTACTCTATTTAAGAAATTACTAGAATTCACCATAAAATTAACTATATGAAAAATAAAGAAAATTTATTAAGTATTGCGCCAATGATGGATCGAACTGATCGTCATTTTCGTTACTTTATAAGACAAATTACCAAACATACTCTACTGTATACGGAAATGATATCTACAGCAGCTATTCAAAATGGTAATAAATCAAAACTTTTAGATTTTTCGCCCGAGGAAAAGCCTTTATCTCTACAATTAGGGGGTAATGACCCTTATATACTAGGTAAATGCGCAGTAGTGGCAGAAGACTGGGGGTATGATGAAGTGAATTTAAATGTTGGGTGTCCTAGTGATAGAGTGCAAGACGGACGCTTTGGAGCTTGTTTGATGGCTGAGCCAGAATTAGTGGCTAAGTCAGTTGAAAAAATGAAAAATTCAGTTAGTATACCAATTACAGTAAAGCATAGAATTGGTATTGACAATCATGATGATTATGATAGCTTAAAGAACTTTGTACGTATAGTTTCGGAATCTGGATGTGAAAAATTCACGGTGCATGCCCGTAAAGCTTGGTTAAAAGGGTTAAGTCCAAAAGAAAATCGTAATATTCCTCCTTTAAGGTATCAGGATGTCTATCGTCTTAAGGAAGATTTTCCTCATCTTATTATTGAAATTAATGGAGGAATCATTAGTCTAGAGCAGGTAAGTAATCACTTACAATTTGTTAATTCTGTTATGCTAGGAAGAGCAGCTTATGATAATCCTTATCTACTGGCTACGGTAGATAGAAAATTTTATCAAAGTAAAGCCTTACCATTAACTCGCTATCAGATTATAGAAAATACACTACCTTACATAGAATATTGGACAAGTCGCGGTTTAAAATTACACAATATCACTAGACATCTTTTAGCTTTATTTTTAGGTATGTCTGGAACTAAAGAATGGAAAAAATATATTGGCAAAAATTCTCATTTTATTGGTCAAGATTCTAAGACTATTCTTTATGCACTAGATAAAGTAAAAAACTAATTTTTTCTAATAACTCTAACCATATAGATTTGTGAATCTAGCAATGGTTTATTATCTATAGTTTTAAACTCAAAAAATACTTAAATTATCTAGTTTTATTTTAATAAATAGAAGATATATATTAATTTTACAATAACGTTTATATTGAAAACACCACATTTTGATTTTTTATTTAGACTTATTAAAAACCTATCTTTTAGAAAATAGAGATGTTACAGCGAATGGTTGAATGATACGATATGAGAAGACTTGGCAACTTATATTATCACAATACGAATTATAAAAATCAAACAATTCAATAGATTTAATTGTTTTAAACCATTATAAACATATTCGAAAAAATAGAAAGTATAAGAGTATAATAAAAGATTTGACAATTTTGATTAGTTTTATACATAACCTATAACAAGAGAAAATATTCGTTTTTGACTTTTGCAACCTTAAATAAGATAAATTCTAAATTAACTTTATTTAAGGTGGAGAGACTTATATATTCTTATTGAGACTTTAATATGCAAAAAAATTAATATTAGTTACTGACCTAATTAAAATAGTAATTAATGCTTATATTATTTTTAGATTTTATTTTCTAACGTACAAATGTTGACTGTCTTATTGTTTAATAAATAATTATCTTTTTTAGTATTAACTGAGGAGATTCTAGTATTTTACTAGAATCTCCTCAGTTAATACTAAAAAAGATTCTCAAATTATTCATTTAAAAAGGCTTTGGTTGGTGACGAACTAAGTTGAGAAACTCTTCTCGAGTTTTTTGTTCTTCGTTAAATTTACCGACCATTGTACTAGTTACAGTCCAAGAGCCAGGCTTTTGGACCCCTCGCATTACCATACACATATGGCTAGCTTCCATAACAACTGCAACACCACGTGGTTCTAAGACCTCCTGAATAGCATCAGCAATTTGACGGGTCAGACGTTCTTGTACTTGCAAGCGACGCGAATACATTTCTACAATCCGAGCTAATTTACTCAACCCAATCACTTTGTTGTTAGGTATATAAGCAACATGAGCACGTCCCATAAATGGCAACATATGATGTTCACATAAACTAAAAAAGTTAATGTCTCTTATCAAAACCATTTCATTATGTCCTTCATCAAAAATAGCTCCATTGACTAATTCAGCCAAAGACTGATTATAGCCTGCTGTTAGAAACTCCATGGAAGTTGCAACACGATATGGAGTTTTTAATAATCCTTCACGATTAGGATCTTCTCCTAGTGCTTCAAGAATAGAATAAACAGCATCTTCTATTTTTTTTATATTTACATCCAGATTATTTGGGTCTGTAGATTTTTGTTTATTGTGATTATTTTGAGTATTAATTTGATCAACTAAATCGGAATTAAGATTATTAGAACTGTTTGATTTAGAAGAATTGAATCTGTTAGAAGAATCTCTTGTCATAGTTAAAGTAAAATGCTGATCTAATTATTAAAGGTTCCCACAACTAGGTAAAATCGTTATTTCTTCAATGACGGCCTCTACTGGTAATAGTGCCACATGAAGAATGGTTTGTGCGACTAAATCAGGAGTGAGCATAACAGTACGGTCAAAATTTTTTTGAACAGTGATTGTATCCCATATTGGTGTACTGACAGCCCCAGGCATAATTGTTGTTACACGAATACCGTTGCTTCGTTCTTCTTCCGCTAGTATCTTAGAAAAAGATAAAAGTGCAGCCTTACTTACAGAATATGCTCCCCAGTTAGGAAAAATATTTGTTGCTGCAGTAGAAGAAATATTAATGATAGTTCCTTTCATATGTTTTCGCATATGAGGTAAAACTCCCTGAACACATTGAAAAACACTAGTTAAATTTAAATTAAGTACTTTTTGCCAATCTGTTAAAGATGTTTCTCTCAAGAAATTGGTATACCCTATACCAGCATTGTTAACAATAATGTCAATACTATTAAAGTCACTAATTATTTCTTGGATTCGCATCGATACCATATCTAATTCACTTAAATCTATTACGTATGGTTTTACTTTAACGCCTTCCTTTATCGATTCTTTAGCTACATTCTCTAGAGATTCTAAGGAACGACCAACCAAAGCAGTATTAATACCTGCACGAGCAAAAGCTAAACTAGTTGCTTTTCCAATACCGCTACTGGCTCCAGTAATAATCGCATTTAATTTAATTGAGGAAGAACTCATAGTATAATGAAGGCCTTTAGCTGATTTCTTAAGAAAAATATATAAGTTAGCTAAGAATTATCTAAATAACAGAGTTAAAGATCAGATATGCTTAATTGCTACCTAATATTCATTGGGCTTAGAACTTCAATATCATTAGAGGGAAAAATCTTTATGAACTTGAAGCTAGTCAATACTTAAGGTGAACTTAAGGATTTGTCCTAAGTCTCCCATAATATTATGATAGCATTTCCTAGAAAATTCTGTTAGCAAGTTAAAAAAACTCACTTTTTAAATTTATTGATAACCTGGACAATCTGACCCTGGATCAAAAAATATACCTATTTTTCGGAACTTTTCATATCTTAATTCTTTCCTTGTCTTTATGGTCGAACTGGATAATTCATCAAGATTCTGAAGCAACACTTTTTTTAAAATTACTGCAGTTTCTAGTGGTTTTACATGAGCACCACCAGAAGGCTCAGGTATGATAGAGTCAATGATGTTTAATCTTTTAAGATCATTTGCTGTAATTTTAAGAGCAGTCGCAGCTTGTGAGGATTTTTTTGCATCTTTCCAAAGAATAGCAGCACAAGCTTCAGGAGTTGCTACAGTATAAACTGAGTGTTCGAGCATAAGGATTCTGTCTCCAACTCCAATACCCAATGCTCCTCCTGAGCCTCCTTCTCCAATAACAGTACAAATAATAGGAACATCGAAACTAAACATTCTACGAAGATTGAATGCGATTGCTTCTCCCTGACCAAGCTTTTCAGCTTCTACACCAGCCCAAGCCCCTGGAGTGTCGATAAAAGTTAAAATTGGCATAAAAAACTGATTCGCATGCTCCATTAAACGAATAGCTTTACGATATCCTCCAGGAGCCGGCATACCAAAATTTCTTGCTACATTATCTTTAGTATCTCTTCCTTTCTGATGACCAAGAATTACTACAGGACGACCTCCTATACGAGCAATTCCACCTACTAAGGCAGGATCATCATAGCCTCCACGATCACCATGTAATTCTATCCATTCATCAGTAATTGATTGGATATAGTCTAAAGTACTTGGACGACGAGGATGGCGAGCAAGTTGTAGGCGTTGAGATGGAGTTAAACCATTAAAAATTTCTCTCCTCAAATTTTCTGCACGATTTCCAAGTTGAGTAATTTGCTCAGTAACATCCACATTGTTTTCTTTGGCCAATCTTCGAATTTGCTCAATTCGAGCCTCTAATTCCCATAATGGCTTTTCGAAATCTAGTAAAAAGACGCGGCGCTCATTTTTATTCATCAGTCATTATGATAAATTAATAGTCTATGGTAGATTGATATGATTAAGATAAAAAATAACCGTAGTTACTTAAAATCAACTGGTCTAATAAAATTAGTATTTTTATGTTGCTTTTTAGTATTTAGAGATTTTTCAGTGTTTGAAAATTATCTAGCATATCTAATGTTTCCTGATAGCAAGTCTTATTTTTTTGTTGATAGCATAATATTTTTGCGGTTTTTAAATCAGTAATTGCCTCCCGTAAATGTCCTAGCTTATAAGATACATTCGCTCTTGCTATGTATATATCTACCATATTACTATTAAGCCTTATAGCCTTATCAAAATCAGCAATTGCACTTATATTATAGTTAATTTTTTCATAAGCAATTCCACGATTGTAATAAGCTTCTATGTCATAAGGACTTAAACGAATAACCTTTGTAAAATCAATAATAGCCTTTAGATAATCTCCTTGAATACCTTTTTCCATTCCCTTTATCAAGAGATCGTTTAGGGAGTGATTTGAAAGATAATTTTGAGAGATTAGAATGAATTTTGATGTTGGTAGAGAAACTACAGGATAAATTAAACTAAATGCAGATAAAAACTGCACAAAATATAAAAATAACTTTCTTTTTTTAGATAAATACAACACTGCTTTAATAATCATTAGTTTAGCTATTGGTATAACAAAATTTTTAATTAATCGGCAAGCTTTTAGCTTTTTATCTTTTGTTTATTTCGACTATAAAGAAAAAGTTTTATGATAAGAAAAGATAAGTTATGAATGTTCTTATTTATATAAAGAAACTATCTGTATAGATAAGAATTTTAATTTCCATATCTATAATTTACTCAAATTAATGCTTCATTACTTTATTCAACAGGAGATATAAAAATCATTGTTAATTTTTGATTTTTCATGGTTATCAGAAATGATTAGTTCCGGTAATATTATTTTTCCAATAAAGCAAAAAATCTTAATCTTCTTTATGATGCAAATTTCATTGTTTAGACAGTTTCGCTGGATATCATTGATTCTAATCACTATTTTATTTATTGTTTTGATTGTTCGACTACCAGCAACAGCTAAAACTCCAACAGATTATAAAGAATTAGAATTTCCTTCTTTATCCAACATCACTTTACCCGATTATGAGCGTTATGAATTAGATAACGGAATGGTAGTGTATCTAATGGAGGACCATCAGTTACCTTTAATTAAAGGTAATGCATTAATTAAAGTGGGATCACGCATTGAGCCACAAGAAAAAATTGGGTTAGCGGAAATTACTGGATCTATGATGCGTCTGGGGGGGACAGTGGACCATTCCGCTGGTGAATTAAATGAACTTTTAGAACAGAGAGCGGCAAAAATTGAAGTCAGTATTAATACGCATTCAGGAAATGCAGCATTTAATTCTTTAAGTAAGGATATTGAGATTGTATTTGATCTCTTTTCTCAAGTTTTAAAACAACCAGCTTTTGATTCCCAGCAATTAACCCTGACTAAAACTCAGTTGCAAGGACAAATTGCTCGTCGTAATGATAATCCAGGAGATATTGCCAACAGAGAACTACACAAGCTTGTTTATGGAGAAGGTAGTCCTTATGCTCGTACTATAGAGTATGATACTTTAAATAACATTAATTTGAATGATGTTGTTTCTTTTCATCAAAAATATATTCGTCCAGAAAGTCTTATTTTGGGGATCGTAGGAGATTTTGATTCTAAAGAAATCAAACAATTAATTCAAAATAAGTTTGGAAATTGGAAATCTTCTACTATAAAGCCTGAGATAAAAATTTCTCAAGCCCATCAAGCTAAAAAAGATGAATTATTTTTTGTTGATCAGCCTCACTTAAACCAAAGTAATGTATTGCTAGGACATTTAGGAGGTAAGTTAGATAGTCCAGATTATCCAGCCTTAAGTGTTATAAATGGTTTACTGAATGGTTTTGGAGGACGTTTATTTAATAATCTACGTTCTCGCCAAGGACTAGCTTATACCGTGTATGGATACTGGAATGCAGCTTACGATTATCCAGGAATTTTTCTAGCTGGCGGTCAAACTTCTTCTGAAACAACAGTACAGTTTATAAAATCTCTAATGACGGAAATAGAGTTGCTTAGAGACCAACCTATAGAAAGTGATGAATTAGCATATGCAAAAGAATCTATTCTTAATTCCTTTGTATTCAAATTTGAAAATCCTAGTCAAACTCTATCTCGTTTATTAACTTACGAATATTATGACTATCCGGAGGACTTTATTTTCAAATATCAGGATGGAATTAAAAAAACTACTATAGAAGATATTCAGAGAGTTGCTAAAGAATATTTAAAACCAGAAAATACAGTAATCTTAGTAGTAGGCAATAAAGAAAATATTTATTCTTCTCTTACTAAGCTAAAGAAAAATATAAACAATATTGATGTTACTATTCCTAATTCGAATAAATAATTAAATTATTGATTTGATGTGATTTTATGATTAAGATCACATCAAATGTTGATTTATAGAAAAACAATCAACATGTTCCATTATATAATTTCATTTAAAAATATATGTTTAAAATTTATTCTTGCTGAGAAACCATAAGTGGGTTTTAATTTTTAGCATATGGGAAATTTATCATAACTTGAAAGTATATTGTATTTTCCTAAAGTCATATGATTATTTTTTTTGTTAATAATTAAAAAAACAAAAAGAGGGTTAAAAAGCCTCTTTTTGTTTTTGAAAACATTGAAATCCGGTTATTTTCAAGTTGCGCTGGAAACAATTACAAATCCTAAAACTGCCCCAAAAAGAACTAGGGCATAGAATTGAACTCTTCCACTTTCAAAATACTTTAGACCTTCTCCACTAACTAAAGTTGCTAATCCTGTAAAGTTAACAACTCCATCAATAACTCGATAATCAACCTCCATAATTTGACGAGCTAATCGGCGACATCCTATTACAAAAACTTGATTATATACATCATCGAAATACCATTTATTTAAAGAAAATTGGTATAAAGTAGGAATTTTTTCGGCAATAGTATTTGGATCAATTTTATGTTTTAAATACATTAAAAATGCTACTACAATACCAATACTTGCTATTCCAACTGAAGCCCCAGCCATAATAGTAAATTCAGTCCAATCAAAATGAACTAATTTTTCAACAACTTCTCCAGGAGCATGAATAAAATTCTCAAAGTTATTATTCCAAGGCCTGCCTAATAAGCCAATAGCTGTTGAAGGAATAGCTAAGGTTAACAACGGTAAGGTCATTGTTAAAGGAGATTCATGAGGCAAACTGTTACTACTATGATCGTGATTAGTAGAATGATGCTCTAATTCCTCATCTTCAGTAGCTTTTGTCTCTAAAGTGGCAGTAGATAATAATCTTGTGCGAATTGTCATATCATTTCCTTTAAAATTACCTTCAAAAGTCATGAAATACATTCTAAACATGTAAAAAGCTGTTATTCCTGCTGTTAACCATCCAACCAACCATAAAAAAGGATTTGATTGATAAGCTAATCCTAATATTTCATCCTTAGACCAAAAACCAGCAAATGGAGGAATACCACAAATAGCAAGGGTGCCGACTAAAAAGGCTAAAGATGTGAGAGGCATATACTTCCTAAGACCCCCCATCAAGCGCATATCTTGAGCTAATACAGCATTATGTCCTACAACATTTTCCATACCATGGATAACAGATCCAGAGCATAAGAACAACATGGCTTTAAAGTAAGCATGAGTCATCAAATGAAATAGCCCAGCACTATAAGCACCAATACCCATTGCCATAACCATATAACCTAGTTGAGACATGGTTGAATAAGCTAATCCCTTTTTAATATCATTTTGAGTGATCGCAATAGTTGCCCCTATAAAAGAAGTTACTGCCCCTGTCCAAGCTATTATTGTCATCAATGTAGGAATATGCTCAAATACTGGATACATTCTCGCCACTAAGAATACTCCTGCTGCTACCATAGTTGCTGCATGGATAAGAGCAGAAATTGGCGTAGGTCCTTCCATAGCATCAGGCAGCCAAACATGAAGTGGAAACTGAGCTGATTTTGCAACTGGCCCCAAAAATACAAGTATTCCAAATATTGTAATGAGCATGGGAGAAATCATATCTGAAGAGATTAATTCTTCTAAACGTTGTCCCATTAAATCAAACTCAAAAGTTCGTGTTGCCCAATATAGACCTAGCATACCTAAAAGTAAACCAAAATCTCCGACACGATTAGTGACAAAGGCCTTTTGACAAGCATTGGCAGCTCCTGGACGGTCAAACCAAAAACCAATTAGTAAATAAGAAGACATACCTACTAGTTCCCAGAAAACATAAATTTGTACTAAATTAGGACTGATGACTAATCCCAACATAGAAGCACTAAAAATACTTAAATAAGCATAAAAACGTACATATCCTGGATCATGGGCCATATAACCATCTGTGTAGATCATTACCAAAAAAGCTACAGTAGTTACAATGACACACATGAGAGAGCTGAGGTGGTCAAGTGTATAACCCATTTCTAAGTGAAATTTTCCGGATGCAGCCCATTCGAACATCTGGGAATATTCCCCATGACCTTGAATTTGACTCCATAGAAGAGCAAATGATAAAACCATGGATGTGCCTATTAGAGAAATAATGATTGCTGCATTGATTTGTCTAAGGCTATTGGTAACTTGATTGAAGGTGATTAAACCCAAGCCAACTATTATTGCCCCTAAAAGAGGTAAAGTGGGAATTAGCCAGGCGTATTGATAAAGGGGTTCCATACCGTAATGCCTAAGTTATTTGTTTTTGTATTTAGTTAATAACGTTAGCTTTTCGGTTAAGGGCTTCTTTAAGAAATTTACAACCCCTCTGTACTGAATAAATAGTATCAAATACAAGACTATGTTGAAAGAGATAATTTATAATTTCTCTCTCTGTAAGTCTTTTTGATTTAAATTTCTATTAATTGGCCAATAACCTATAAGATAACAAACTTAATTAAGGTACCTCTCTACACGCTGTTCAACTTAAAATGAAGTATTGAACCATATAGATATGTGAGGACACTATACTTTTATGATCTTAGCAAAAATGTGTAGAACTCATCAAATCTTAAAAAATCTAGTAGATATGAAAATCAAAAGTTTCCTACCTATCTCATAAACGTTATGCCCTCAGATTAAAATAGAGGTATTTTATAGTTGATATTATTTTAACTTCAGTTTTTTATGAACATATAGTCTATTTAGGTAGTGAAGTTGAATAAATGAGTTTTTTTATAATTTAAATAAAATGATTCCGGCAATAGATGAGCATCTGCTACTATATTCACTGTATTCTTAAGATTAACAAAAAAATAATTTAGCTTTTAATTCTCAATATGATACTAATAATAAGAATTCAGCTTTATTTTATTCATACTTTTAAGTACAGCAAAATAATATGACATCTATTCGTAAACTTCACCAACAATTAATTAATAAAGATAGAACTGCAGTTGAGATTACAACAGAAGCATTAGAAAGAATCGAAGCAGTTGATTCAAAAGTTAAAAGTTTTCTACACATAACAGCTGATTATGCCCTATCAAAAGCTAAACAAATTGATAATAAAATTGCTAATAAGGAGGAAATAGGAATTTTATCAGGTATTCCTGTTGGAGTTAAAGACAACATGATTACTTCTGGAATCACTACCACCTGTGGCTCTAAGATTTTAGAAAATTTTGTTCCTTCTTATGAATCTACTGTAACCCAAAAACTTCAAAATGCTGGAGCTATTATGGTAGGAAAGACTAATTTAGATGAGTTTGCAATGGGAAGTTCTACAGAAAACTCTGGCTATCAAGTCACTGCAAATCCTTGGGATTTGTCTAGAGTTCCTGGTGGTTCTTCGGGTGGTTCTGCCGCAGCTGTAGCAGCTGCAGAATGCTTAATCTCTATAGGTTCGGATACTGGAGGTTCTATTCGTCAGCCTGCAGCTTTATGTGGTGTGGTCGGACTAAAACCAACTTATGGATTAGTTTCTAGGTTTGGACTGGTCGCTTATGCTTCATCCCTAGATCAAGTTGGACCATTTGCCCGCAGTGTAGAAGACACTGCTATCGTGCTAGGAACTATTGCTGGCTATGACTGTAAGGATTCTACTAGCCTTAAAGTTACAGTACCAGACTATACTCGATTCCTCAAACCTTCATTAAAAGGGCTAACAATTGGAGTAATTGAAGAAACTTTTATGGAAGGAGTAGAACAAGAGGTTAGTAATATTGTCCAAAATGCAATTAATCACCTAAAAACATTAGGTGCAAAGATTGTAAGTGTTTCTTGTCCTAGTTTCCGTTATGGTCTACCTGCTTATTATATCATAGCTCCTGCTGAAGCCTCATCAAACTTAGCACGTTATGATGCAGTCAAATATGGATTAAGAACAAAATCAAATACTCTAGCGGATATGTATACTAGTACTAGATCCCAAGGCTTTGGCGCAGAAGTAAAAAGACGTATTATGCTAGGTACTTATACGCTATCTACAGGATATTATGATGCATACTACCTTAAAGCTCAAAAAGTGAGAACCTTGATTAAGAAAGATTTTGATATTAACTTTGAGAAAGTAGATGTTTTAGTATGTCCAACATCTCCGACAACAGCTTTTAAGGCCGGTGAAAAAATATCTGAACCTTTAAATATGTATTTATCTGATTTAATGACTATCCCCGTGAACTTAGCTGGATTACCTGGAATGAGTATTCCGTGTGGATTTGATAAAAAAGGTTTACCTGTTGGATTACAACTAATTGGCAATATTCTTGAAGAAGGAAAACTTTTTCAAGTAGGTTATGCTTATGAACAATCTACACCATGGCATAATTTGTCACCTCAGTTATAGAAGTTAATTAGAGATAAAAACTTTATATAATGTTTTACTTCAACTAAACAAACTTATCGATAAACAGGTAAAGTAAAGTGAAAGCAACTTCCTTGACCGAGCACACTATCTACCCAAATTTGTCCATAATGAACGCGGATGATTTTACGACATAAAGATAGGCCTAGTCCATAACCTTCTTTACCTTGATCTCTTTGTAGCCGAAAATGTCCTTCAAAGATTCTTTCTTCCTTTTCTTTAGGAATACCTGGTCCAGTATCAGAAATGCTTACTTGCACTTTTTGACTAGTACGATGAAGAATTGATAGAGTAACTTGGCCATTTTCTGGTGTATATTTAATTGCATTATCTAATAAATTAATAACAACCTGGCGAATCAATTCTTCATCTGCATACACACCTGGTATATCTTCAGGGATATCTTGTGTTAGATTTATCGATTTTTCTTTAAGTAAATTAACATATCGTCTAAAAATTCCTCTAAATAGATGAGACAAGAAAACTTCTGTACGTTCTACTTTCAATTCACCGTTAATACTTTTTGATGCCTGTAGAATATCAGTGATTAGGCGATTCATAATTTGCAGCTGATTATGTATTTGAGAAAATAATTGCTTTTTAAGTTTTATATAACGTTCATTAATTTCTTTGTCTTGAACTATTTCTAAAGTATCTATAGCTATAGAGGTAGCAGTAAGAGGACTACGTAAATCATGGGCTAACATAGCTAAAACCTGATCTTTAAAGTTTAGTTGATCTAACAAGTCTTTTTTTTCTTTTTTTAGACGAAAAACTTCATCAGACAAGCGTATAAGTTCTGCTGAATATTCAATTAGACCAATTTTAGAAACAGTACTTTTCTCTATTTGATAATTACTATGCTTTCTTTCTAATAAAGATTTCCATTGAGGCCACCATTTTTCTAATTGGCTAATTAAATTACTTCCGGCCAAAATTTGTTTTTGTCCTGGTGATACTTTTACAAGTGCAGGGGTGGCAACTAGCCGAAAATGTTCTACAAGATGAGGTTGCTTACGAATTTCAATTACTTCTAACTGACATGGACAACTCTTTTTAATGATTTCAATATAGTCTCTTATTAATCTCACATACTCACTAGAACTAGGACGTTCATCTACAAACAATAATAACTGGATAGACATAGGAATGAAGTAATCATTTTCAGTATTTATTCTATATTTCAATGTCTTTACCACTGAAATCCAAAATCATATATGTGTTAATTGAGAATAATAATTAAAAAAAAGTTTTCATTAACTAATTTATGTTTCGTACTTAAAAATAATTAATCATTTTTTATATTAGACTGTAATTGTAAAAACTTCACTGATAAATTATTTGTCTTATAGTAAATTTGCTAAAAACTATTTTCTATATTCATTTCTATTTAGTACTACGTAATTTTTAAAAAGAAATAAAACAATCAAGATACAGATAGGAAAACAAGACAGCATAAATAAGAAAACTATTATGTTTATTAATATTTGTATATTTTTCTAAAAATTAGATCTTTTATTAGAATCAATTTTATTTATAATATGAGATTCATATGAATTATCTAGTTACTAAAAAAATATAGCGCAGAAAATTATTTATCTCTGCACTATAATATTAAAAACTAATGAGCCATGACTTCTAAAGAAGAATTATTGAACTTATTTAGAGAAAAACTTACCATTAGTTAACAGGAGAATTTACTAAAGTTAGTAAATACTTTTCAAAGTAATAAATATTTAATTAATAACTTTAAGTAAATAACTGATGATGACAATTTATTGTTTATGTTTATCAGTTTAAATTAGTTACTACCACTAAATGTTACTTCTAAGAATTTAGCCTGAGCTTCCTTCATAGTAATACTTTTTCCTTGATTACGAAGGTCTTGCCAATAATTAATGACTTCTGTTGCCTTATTTAAGACTTCAATTCTTTCTGTTTCTAAGATCCAATGCTTTGCTTCTAGTTCATTTTTTAACTCTTGCCAAGCATTATTACGTGGCCAAAAGAAATAAGCAGTTAAAGGACTGGTTCCTTTTCCGACAATTTGATCAACGGCGATGGCTACATTAGCATCTAACCAAAGAACTTTTAATATAAATCTAGGCTCCAATTACGCCTCCGGTGGGTAGACTGCACAAATATTTTAAATATGAGACCCTTTATTATAACTTATTTAGAGTAAATTTTACTATTAAACAGAACAAAGATTTTATAGTAATGGTTAAACAACAAGTACAGTAATTCATTATTTTTATAAATTTTCCTGTTTAGTAGCTTTTAATTAAAAAAAATCAAAGTATTAACAGATATAATGATTAGTTATATATCTTAAACAAGAAATAAAATCTATACTATTCTAGTTAATATAAATAAGTACATATCTCAACTTAATGTTATCAGTTTCACCAGGTTAATATCTTTTTTTAAATTATTTTATAACTTTAATTAAGCTTGCTTAAGCAGATCAATTAAGGAGTAACTATACAAAAATTACCTTACCAATAAAAACATTACATAATTTTGATTTACTTATTTTGTATGATAGGACTATTTAATCATAATAGTTATTTAATAAATGAAGATTTTAACTACTAAAATTTTTAAAAATCAGATCTAAGAAACTAGACTTTATAAAGTTTACTTGACAAAGAACATACAGTCTTTGTCTTTAGACCTAAAATGTTTTATAGTTATTCATTTTTATCTATTTTTTGTTACAATTTTCTTAATCTCATTTGTTTTGTAGATAACTATAGTTTTTAATATTATTAACTTACAAAAGGAAAAAGAAATGTTTTATACTTTTGACGTAATTACTTCAACTAAAAAATATAGTACTTGATAACTTCTACTTGTTACTTTTTTGTTTGAGAAAATACTTAACTGCTAGAAAAATATATAAATGAACTCTTCTACATATCGTTTTAAAAGCAAACTATTCAACCTATTAAATCGTAAATCTTTATTGTTAAAAGAGCATCTTGTCTACCAAGGTAAGCTAATAAAAATTATTTTTAAGTGGAGTGTACAAATTATTATATACCCACTTTATTTTTTTGTACATACGAAAAAAACTAGCCAAAAAAGATTAAGAAGAACTGACTATTTATTAAGTCCTCTTTATTCAAATACTGATTTTTATTTAGAAAAAACGCTTAAAAAAGTACGGTATTTTCTATTAAATCTTGAAGAATACAAAGACTTTTTTAAAGAGCAGAAGAGATTAGAAAATGAAATTTACACAATAAATGATATTGCTATTAATTCAATCCAAGGACTGGCTAGTAACTTAATTACCCATAAATTGATTCTAGTTACTGAAAACAACATTACTATTGATATATTGTCTGAAAATCAAAAAAATTATTTGCATAAATACATAAACTTACAATTAAACAACTATAAGAATAACTCGAGATACAGTAAAGTACATGATCTGTATTTAATAACTCAATCTTTTACGAAGCAAAATTTCATTTTATTCCTGATGTCTGTTTTCTGGAAGTTAATGTTTTGGATGAAAAATGAATCATTAGCTATGAATCTTAATTTTTGTGGGGAACTATCTGACATATCTTTAAGTTCAGAGAAATTGTTAAAAAAAATACCAAGGTCTATAGTTAAAGATCATAACGGAAACACAAAGTTTTCCTTTTATTTTTTAATAGGCAAGATGGTTCAAAAGTGGAAAGGATATCTGCAAAAAAAAAGTTATCAATCCCTTAGAATTCAAAGTAATCAATTTTCTTTAAAGTTTCTCGTATATACGACTATATATTATTTTTTAAGCCGAATCCTATCCAATAAATATTTAAGGCATAGTCTAAAACAAAAGAAGATAAAACTATATGAAACGAAAAATAATGAAAATAATTATAAGTGGTCTTCTTGGAACGAAACATCTAGTAAATTTATATCTCTAGAAAAATATCCATCACGGCCATATAGTTCTATAGTATTGTCTAATAATAATAATTCATTTCATAATTTATTTTATGATTATGAACTAGAAAAACATAAAGCAAATTATCTAGATATTAATCGAGCTTCCCAAAAGCCCATAAGTAGTCATTTGATTCCTAAAATAAAGAAAGATAAACAAGAAGAATTTACAGGAAATATTACAGAAGTAGGAATAAAATCTGGAGAATATATTAAACATCCTCTAATTAGAATTTTAGAGCTGCTAGATATAATTTTTTATTGGATAGAAAAGCTAATGATAAAAATATGGAAAATAGTGCTCAGAATACTTAATTACAAAAAGTAAAAAAATATAATCAAAAAATAAGGTATGCTTATTATGAACATAAAGATAATGAATTGTAATCTTTATTAAATTTTATTGAATAGTATATACCTAGGTAATTAAACCCAGCTTAGAGGATGAAAGTAAAAAAGTATGCCTTATTATGGCTCTTCCCCTAACTAATAAATGTTCATAATATTCAACATTAATATTATGAACATTTATTAGTTAGGAATAGGTAATCCTGGACATAAACGAATCCATTTTCCTGTTTCTTCCAGAAAACTCTTGCAGCTTACAATATCCCATTCTATTTCAATATATTCATCCTTTGGACGAATATTTACATTAATATCAGCTTGTATAGGGTTAAAAGATGGTTTATCAGTTAAATGGGATTGTTGGTGCTGTTCTTCAACTGCATGATAAGTTTGACAAACGTCAACATAATGACAGTTAACACAAATACACATACTTTTTCTCTATAATTTATACTAACTTAGCGTAAATTAAGAAGACTCGACTAACTTCTAAAATTTGCTCTTATATTGTAAAAAATGAGGCAGAAAACAGTTCTAAATTTATCTCCAAATATACTACCTTTTAAATTAGATATCTTGCCATCTACAGCTTATTTAGTAGGAGGAGCAGTAAGGAATATACTGTTAAGTTCCGAACAAGATTATATCGACTTAGATATAATCCTACCAAATTTTGTTCCTAAAATAGCAAAAAATATTGCCCACAGTTATCATGTGAATTTTATTATTTTAGATTCGAAAAGAAGTATTATCAGAATTATTTTCAGGGAAGGAACTATTGATTTAGCAAAACAAAATGGAAACAATATAGATAAAGACTTACAGCAAAGAGATTTTACTATTAATGCAATTGCCTACAGTTTTCATAAACAGCAAATAATTGATTCTTCAGAAGGTTTAAGAGATTTACAGCTCAAAACCATTAGAATGATTAACGTTAAAAACCTTCAAGATGATCCTCTAAGATTAATACGTGCCTATAGACAAGCTTCTCAATTAAATTTCATTATCGAGACTAAAACACGTCATGCAATTAAAAAATTGTCTTCTTGTATTTCTCAGGTTGCTGTAGAAAGAATACAAACAGAACTAAGCTATTTATTGCAAAATTTTAATGGTAATGATTGGTTAATTGAAATGAAGAAAGATAATCTATTACGATTTGTCTTTTCTGATTTAAACCAAAATAATTTATGCTATCTAAAACAAGTTAATCGCAAAGTTTTACTGTTAATAAATAAGTTAAAATATAATGAGCTTAAAGTTCTTTTTGGCTTTAATGATATCCGAGATATTTATAATAATACATTAGTTAAGAAAGTAAAACTTTTATGTTTATTATCTCAAAATCCTGAAATAGCTACTCGACAGCTCACATATTTGAAATATCCTAAGAATGCTATAAAGATATTACCTCTAATTTTAGAAAAGACTTTATTAATCGGAAAGGAGAAAAATCTTCAGAAAGAAATTTATTCTATTTTTTTAGAAACAGGTAAAAATTTCCCTGTTTTTGCTTTATTTTCTTTAGTCAAAAATATAAATAATGAACTTATCTTTGAGTTGATTTATCGTTATTTAAATCCTCATGATAAACTAGCTCATCCACACTCTCTAATAACAGGCCATGATTTAATTACACATCTAAAAATTAAACAAGGACAACAAATAGGAAAAATATTAAATTATATTCGAATCGCTTACATTGAAGAAAAAATATTTACAAAAAAAGAAGCTTTAGATCTAGCAGAAAAGATACATAGCACAATGTAGGTTATATATAGGCTTATTTTTTGTATATATCGTAATAGTTATAATTGTATTAAGTATAAATTCATACTTTAATAGCTGATATGTTTCTTACCATATCAATTCCTGAAGAAGAATATTACGTATATCTCTTCTTCAGGAATTGATAGTATTATGCGTATTACTCTTTAATAAATTTATTTTCATGATGTATGCATCTCTAAAGCTCTCTATTCCTCAAAATGATAAAATTAATGAGCTTGTCTCTTTAGATAAAATTTGCCTAGGAGGCCTCTGGACAATAGACAACTATGCAAGAGAACTACAGAGTCCGAATAGTCATTTCCTAGTTTTATCTACAAATTCAACGAATTCAATAATTGGATGTGGATGTTTTTGGAGAATTCTAGAAGAAGCACATATTACATTATTGATGATTGATCCAAAATATCAAGGTCAAGGTTTAGGCCAATTATTATTATATAGTCTCTTAAAAGACGCTGTTTCAAGTCAATTAGAACATGCGACTCTAGAAGTCCGTGCTTCTAATAGATCTGCTATTTGTTTATATGAAAAATTTGGATTTAAAATTGCTGGAAGACGCAAAGAATATTATAAAAAAACTAAAGAAGATGCTTTGATTTTTTGGAAAAGTGATTTAAATCATCCTATCTTTCAGAAAGAATTATCCTTCTGGAAGAAATTAATTCATAGACGTTTAATAGATAATTGCTATCTTCCTCCAGATCTTATTAGCTATTAATTTTAAAGTTACAAACTTCTACATTTTTATTATGAAGAAGTTATGATTTCAGTTATTAACAATCACTATATTCTTTGTTAATGATTTGTCAAAGAATATATATCAAGTCCTATAAATTGTATTAAAAATCCCTTTTGAATCATATGACGAAAGTTTTCTTTTCACTTAATAATAAATTGAATTTTTTGTAATATACATTACAATCGTATGACGTATACTGAGTTAATCGATTCAATTGAGCAAAAAATACGAAAGGCTAAGATATAGACTATTCATCTTAAATTATCTATGCTTATTAAATATTTTTTACAAGATAAGTTATGAAATTTAAAATTCTAAACATTGACCCTGAAAACTTGTTAAGTAAATGATATATGTTAAGTAAATGATATAAAGTTATAACAAAAACAAATTAACCTAATTATTCATATAGTAGATTAAATTGATGGGATAAAGAAAAAACTTAAAGCCTAGTTTCTAATGATAGTATGACAAAAATAAATCTTCAACCTTAATATAAATTTATGACAGAAACACTACTATTTAACGCGTTACGTCAAGCTGTTGATGAAGAAATGGAACGAGATGATACAGTTCTTGTTTTAGGGGAAGATGTAGGTCATTATGGAGGCTCTTATAAAGTGACAAAAGATCTTTCTCAGAAATATGGAGAACTAAGAGTTCTAGATACTCCAATAGCTGAAAATAGTTTTATGGGAATGGCTGTTGGCGCTGCCATGGCAGGATTAAAACCTATCGTAGAAGGAATGAACATGGGTTTTTTATTGCTAGCTTTCAATCAAATTTCTAATAATGCAGGAATGTTAAGATATACTTCTGGTGGTAATTTTAAAATTCCCATAGTTATTCGTGGTCCTGGAGGCGTAGGAAGGCAATTAGGAGCTGAACATTCTCAACGTTTAGAAGCTTATTTTCATGCAGTTCCAGGACTCAAAATTGTTGCCTGTTCTACTCCATACAATGCTAAGGGACTACTTAAAGCGGCTATTCGAGACGAAAATCCTGTTCTTTTTTTTGAGCATGTTTTGCTATATAATCTTAAAGAAGAACTTCCTGATGAAGAATACATCCTTGCTTTAGACAAAGCAGAAATCGTACGTTCTGGAGAAGATATAACTATTCTTACCTATTCTCGCATGCGACACCATTGTATACAGGCATTAAAAGAAATTGAGGAAGCAGGATATTCTCCTGAAATAATTGATTTAATTTCTCTTAAACCATTTGATCTTGAGACTATTGGAAATTCAATTAGAAAAACTCATAAAGTTCTTATTGTAGAGGAATGCATGAAAACCAGTGGTATTGCAGCAGAGCTGATTGCTTTAATTACAGAAAATTTTTTTGATGAGTTAGATGCTCCTGTCGTACGTCTATCGTCTCAAGATATTCCAACGCCTTATAACGGAATGTTAGAAAAGTTGACAATAGTACAACCTTCTCAAATTGCTTCGTCAGTAGAAAAGATAATGAAACTGCATATTTAACGTTTTATTTTAACATAACTATGAAACAACAACGTTTGTTGATCGTTTTTATTGTTGCTCTCTTAACCAGTGCAATTACCTTTCTCAATGTTATGCCTTTGCAACTAGGACTAGACCTTAAAGGCGGTAGTCAATTAACTATACAGCTTAGGCCAACCAAAGATATTCAAAATATTGTTCAAGAAGATTTAGAGGCAGCAAAAACTGTTCTTGAGAATCGAGTTAATGGTTTAGGAGTAGCTGAACCTATTGTACAAACTTTAGGAAAAGATAAAATTGTTATCCAATTACCCGGAGTTACAAATCCAGAGCAAGCAGAAAGAGTACTAGGGGGAACGGCACAATTAGATTTCCGTGAACAACGTCAAGGCACTGAAGGTCAGTTGAGTGCAGAATTTAGAATAAGACAACAAAAGAATATAGAATTAAGTACTCTTAGACAAAAAAAGACTAATCTAGAGACAAAACAACGTATTATTGAATTAACAAAATCAATAGATGTATCTAATCAAGCAATATTAAAATTATTTGATTCTGTTGGTTTATCAGGTAAGGATCTAAAAAATGCTCGTTATGGGCCAAGCCAAGGAATTGAATGGCAAGTGATTATCGACTTTGACAATGAAGGAGAAGGGAAGTTTGCCGATTTGACAAAAAAAGTTGCCGGTACTGGACGTAGTATTGGAATCTTCTTAGACAATATATTAATCAGTGCACCCATAGTTAGTCCTCAATTTGCCGTCACAGGAATTACTGGAGGTAGTGCAGTAATTACAGGTAATTTTACTGCAGAAAGTGCTAATGAAATGGCTGTCCAACTACGAGGAGGTTCTTTACCTTTTCCAGTACAAGTTGTTGAAAATAGAACTGTTGGTGCAACTCTCGGGCAAGATAGCGTCCGCCGGAGCATTTATGCTACGATAGCCGGCTTAATTCTTGTTTTAATTTTTATGATAATTTATTATCGTTTATCAGGAGCCTTGGCTAACATAGCTTTGCTAATTTACGCCACTTTAACTTTAACTTGTTATTCTCTGGTTGGAGTAACATTAACTTTACCTGGCATAGCAGGATTCATTTTAAGCATTGGTATGGCAGTAGACGCTAACATTTTAGTATTTGAGAGAATTCGTGAAGAGCTGCACAATGGAAAAACACTTTATGCTGGAGTAGAATCTGGTTTTTATCGTGCATTTTCTAGCATTCTAGATAGTAATATTACTACTTTAATCGCTTGTGGAGCTCTATTCGGTTTAGGATCTGGTTTGGTTAAAGGATTTGCTCTCACTTTAGCTATTGGAATATTAATTAGCATGTTTACAGCACTAACCTGCACTCGTACCTTGTTATTAACTGCAGTTTTAAAATTTCCTCTTGTTAGAAAAAATCCTGAAATTTTTTGTCCTAATCTTTTAACAACCTCAAAATTTTAGGGAATTTTAGCATGCAAAATTTCACAGTTTTATTCTTTAGTACTTTTAAAATAGTTAATTATGAAATTAAATATAATTAAATGGAGACGAGTATGGTGGCTCATATCTTTAACAGTAATTATAAGTAGTATTGTTGGAATTATTATTTCGTACTCTAAATTTAATGCTCCTCTAAAATTAGGATTAGATTTTGTTGGAGGTACCAGGCTTCAATTACAACTAGAATGTGAGACTGAAAAAAAATGTACTGTACCAATTGATACAAAAATAGTCCGAGATATTCTAACTACTAGAGATCTAAATGATAATACTATTCAAGTCTTAGAAAATAACATTCTTTCTATCCAAACTAAACCACTTGATGTCGAACAAAGAACTGAGTTACAAAAAGAATTAAATGATAGAGTTGGAAGTTTTAATTTTGAAACAATTCAAATAGATACTGTAGGACCGACTATTGGTTTGGAACTTTTTAAATCCGGAATTTTAGCCTTGTTAGCATCTTTTCTAGGTATAGTTTTTTATTTAAGTATTCGCTTCAAGATTGATTATGCATTTTTTGCCATCCTAGCATTGGTACACGATGTTTTAATTACAGTTGGTTTCTTCTCTTATCTAGGATTATTTGCTTCAGTAGAGGTTAATAGCCTATTTTTAGTCTCTCTCTTAACTATAATAGGATTTTCTGTAAACGATACTGTTGTGATTTACGACCGTATTAGAGAAAACATAGATCGATTTGGTGAGGAGCTTTCTTTAAGCGAAATAGTAAACAATTCTGTGAATCAGACTTTATCACGCTCAATTAATACTACTGCTACAACCTTATTACCTCTTCTAAGTCTTTTCCTTTTTGGAGGAGAAACAATAAAATTTTTTGCTCTTGCTTTAATTTTAGGTTTTTCAGTAGGTTCTTATTCTAGTATTTTTATCGCAAGCACGTTACTTGCATGGTGGCGTGAGTCTAAGGTATCAAATATTAAATTAAAAAGTTAAGTAAAATCTTATCGCAAAACTTTACTTTATGAATTAGCAAGGATCAAATATCAGCAAATTAATAATAGAGAAAGTATTAAAATATATTTTCTTTACTATTAATTGTAAGTATCATGAATTTTTTCCGTAAATACACTTTAATACTTTAGAATATGTTGAAATTCTCTGCTATTTGGATTAAATGAATGCTTATTTATAGCTAACTAAAATCTTGTAGCCTGTAAATAGAATAACTTTAAATATATTTTCATGACTTAAATCTAGAAATTATGTTCACAATTTAGTTTCTCTAGAGATATTTCTTCTATAGTTGTGTACATTAAAAAAACAATAATCATATAGTCAATCAACTATGTAATTTAAAAAAAAAAAGAATCATACAATTTCTGTGGAAAAAAGTAGATTTCTAGTATATAATAAGGATCGGCTTCGCATGATAAGGAGAGATGGCCGAGCGGTTGAAGGCGCAGCACTGGAAATGCTGTTTAGGGGTAACTTTAACGAGGGTTCGAATCCCTCTCTCTCCGTTATTAATTCTATTTTAAGAAAAGATAGTTATTAAAGCAATATAAATTTCCTTCAATTACGCTGGTACTATAGGATTTTATTGATAGAGTTTCATAGTTTCAGAAATTTTTAATCGGGATTGTACTTGAAGACTCCAGGAAGATCTACGACCTTTTGCCAAGTGATTAGCAGCAGCACAAGCTATCATAGCGGCATTGTCTGTACACAAATCAAAAGGAGGACAATAAAATTTTAAATTGTGTTTTTTAGCAGCCTTTGTGAGATGATTTCTCAAACCACTATTAGCAGCGACTCCTCCGCCAATAGCAATACGATCTATGTTATGGTCAATAGCGCATTTAATTGTTTTTTTTGTTAGTGAACGAACTATCGTTTCTTGAAAACTTGCAGCTATATCAGCAACAGGCAAAAGACTATTCTGTTCTTTCTTGAACTTTTCTACTAGCCTTAAAACAGCTGTTTTGAGACCACTAAAGCTTGAATCATAAGGATGATAACCTCCTTGAGGTAAAGATATTCTACCTTCTGGTAGATTAAATTTCTTTGGATTACCGGTAGTCGCTAACTTATCAATAATTGGGCCGCCTGGATAACCCAAGTCCAATAATCGAGCTACTTTATCAAAAGCTTCTCCAGCAGCATCATCACGAGTCTTTCCTAATTCTTCATAAAATTCATAATCTTTTACATGAATTAAACTAGTATGACCTCCTGAAACTAGTAAGCAGAGAAAGGGGGGTTCTAAGTCAGTTTTACATAAATAATTAGCATAAATATGGCCTTCTAAATGATGAATACCTAAAAATGGTTTGTCATGTATCATAGAAAGAGTTTTTGCAGCTGTTTCCCCTATGATTAAAGCTCCAACAAGTCCTGGGGCAACTGTTGCGGCAATTCCGTCAATTTCATTCCAATTTAGCTTTGCAATCTGTAGAGATTTTTCAATACAATAGTTAATATGTAGCAAATGTTCACGAGATGCTACTTCAGGAACAATTCCCCCATAATGACTATGAAGTTCATTTTGACTAGCAACAACATTGCTACAAATTTTTTTATCGTTAACAATAGCTACGGAAGTATCATCACAACTAGTTTCAATTGCTAATATAGTTACCATAGTTATTCATATTATTTACTTTTTATATTACTTAAATAATAACTTAGAAAGTGTTAGTAGACTCTGAATATTTTTATTTTGCTTGTATAGTATTCTACATATCATTATTTTAGTAATATAAATTATATAAATAACGTAATTACTATTTTATTTTCAATACTTTTTGAAAATAAAACTCAGAAAAAACATAAATTTTCAAGTACTGCAGAGCTTTTAATAAATTATCAGTATGTAATGTGCAGAAAGAAGCAGAAGATAATCAAAATATGTTGTTACACTTAGTAAAGAAAAATATCAGTTATTAAAATCATGGGTCGTGTTGGGGTTTTATTACTAAACTTGGGTGGACCAGAGCAATTAAAAGATGTTCGTCCTTTTCTCTTTAATTTATTTTCTGATCCAGATATTGTGCGCCTACCTTTTCCGTGGCTACAAAAACCTTTGGCTTGGTTTATTTCTGTTTTAAGAACCAACAAATCTCAAAATAACTATCGTCAAATTGGAGGAGGTTCTCCATTAAGAAAAATAACAGAGGCTCAGGGAAAAGCTCTTGCTAAAAAATTTGCAGAATGTGGACAAAAAATAGATGTTCACATAGGAATGCGATATTGGTATCCTTTTACAGAAGAAGCTATCAATGATATTAAGCATGATTGTCCGGATAAATTAGTGATTCTCCCTTTGTATCCACAATTCTCAATAAGTACAAGCGGTTCTAGTTTTCGCATCCTTGAAAAAATATGGCAAACCGATCCTGTATTAAGGCAAATTGAATATACTTTAATACCTTCTTGGTATGATAACCCGAATTACTTGAAAGCTATGGCTGACTTAATTATCAAAGAATTGAATAAGTGCTCTAATCCGGAACAAGTACATATATTCTTTAGTGCTCATGGTGTACCACAAAGCTATGTAGAGGAAGCTGGAGATCCTTACCAAGCAGAAATTGAAGCTTGTACTCATTTGTTAATGAGTACAATTAATCGTTCAAATGCTTATACATTAGCCTATCAAAGCAAAGTTGGTCCAGTAGAATGGTTAAAACCATATGCTGAAGATGCTCTCCAAGCATTGGGAAAGCAAGGGATAAAAGACTTACTAGTAGTTCCTATCAGTTTTGTTTCTGAACATATTGAAACTCTTCAAGAAATTGACATTGAATATCGTGAAGCTGCTGAAAAAGCGGGGATTTATAATTTCTCTAGAGTTCCAGCCTTAAATACTCATCCCATTTTTATAGATGCTTTAGCAGAATTAGTTATTCATTCTTTAGAAAAGCCCCCAGTTACTTTTAAATGTATAACTCATCCAAGGGAAAATATAGTAATATATCCTAAAAAATCTTGGCAATGGGGTATAACAAATACTGCAGAGATATGGAATGGTAGATTAGCTATGTTAGGATTTATTGGTCTTTTGGTTGAATTAATAAGTGGACATGGTATCTTGCATTATCTAAAAATATTATAGAAAAATATACTATCTATTGCCTATTCTCTAGTTAAGTCAATAATACAAATCGTTTTCTTTTATTACTCTTATATTTCCATAACTAATATATATTGTTTGTAATTATTCCTGCTAGGAGTATCAACCCTAGATATACATTTTCTTTAAAAATTTGTTCATATACTTCTTGTGAAACATCTGGAGATCTTAAGAGAATGCATTGCTTAAACCACATTCCTGAAGCTATAGTCCATGCTACCCAGAAGCAAAAATTTAGTTTCATAATTATTGCTAAATAAGCCCAAAGAAGTGCTGTCAAAGCAAAAATATAAGTTATTACACTTTCTACATATCGACCAAAAAATAGAGCGCTGGAATTGATGCCAATTTTTCTATCATCTTCTCTATCAGACATTGCGTAAACTGTATCAAAACCTAATGTCCAGCAAACAGTTATTCCCCATAAAATAAAAGTATGAAATTCAAGTTTTTGAGTTACTGCAGTCCAGCTAATGAGAACTGCAAATCCCCAAGATAAAGATAAAATCAACTGAGGAATTGGAAAAAATTTTTTTGCCAAAGGATAGCAAACAATGAATGGTACGGCCAAGATACATAACCAGAAACTTAAAGTATTTAAATAAAGAGATAAAACTAGTGCACATGTTAAAGAAATAAAAGCAGTTACAATACCAACTTTAATAGATAAAGTACGTGATGCAAGAGGACGATTTTTAGTTCTCTTTACTTGAGGATCAATATTTCTATCCCAAAGATCATTAATAACGCAACCTGCTGAACTAGTAGATAAAGATCCTAGTATGATAATTAGGATCAAAGATGGTGGAGGAAAATCACGTGATGCCAAAAAGACTGCCCATAGGGCAGGAATCATTAAAATTAATCTTCCTGTAGGCTTATTCCACCTTAATAGCTGAATAATAGCTAACCAAGTAGATTTTGTTGTAAGCAAAAATTGAGGATTTGACATATTATTGAAATCTGATGCTATTATTTTTTATGGAAATTATTATAAATATAAATCAAAAATTAAAATATAGGAAAATAGTTTTTTACATCTAAAAAATAATTTTATCTTGATAAAATACAAAATCTTTTTAGGTTAATATTATTTACAAGTTCTTTATTTTGATAAAGATTGGCAAAATCAAATGGTTTCTTTCGAAGAAGATGATTTTTAAAAATATAAATACCACTATATAAGACACTAAATTTAACAAGATCTTAATCTAAATTATTAATGTGATATCTACGATATTAATAATAATTCATTATCTGTTTTTTTCAAGAATATATTAATATATGCTTAATTGATTTGTAATTTGTTGTACTTGAATTAAAAAAGTCCTAATAAAAAATAAGTGTTTATCAAATGAGTTAAGATGATCTCTAAAAGTTCTTATTGGGTTTGTTTAGACAAGGCCTTGTCAATTGAGGTAGAAAGAGGATTTATTAATACACAAGGTGAGCAGTATCAGTTTAGTGAATATTTATGCCTCAACTTTGGCGAACTACCACCTATTAAAACATCTAATAACCAAAGACAACGCTGGCTAAAATTTGCTTCACAATATGCTATTTATCCTAAATTAACTTTATCTCAAAGAAGGCAGTTAATTGTTCAAACTCGTCAGTTCTTACATAATCTGAAACAAGATTTTAAGATACCTGTCAAACACCCCCATCCCAAACAACCCAAAACAAGTAATTTAATTGATATAAAATCTATATTACGTTACGAGCTCAATTTAGAACAACATTTAAGTACTGTAAAAGAAATAAGTTTTCGAAAAATAGGATTATTACAAAAAATAGGATTAGATACAGTCAGAGATCTATTATTTTATTATCCTAGAGACTATATTAACTATGCTCGCCAAGTAACAATTTCAAATATCAAAGAAGGAGAAACTGTCACCATAGTTGGAAGAGTGAAAAAATGTAATTTTTTTACTAGTTCTAAAAATAAAAAATTGAGTATTTTAGAATTAGTTTTGCAAGACCATACAGGAGAAATAAGATTAAATAGATTTTTTTCAGGTAATAGGTTTACTAATAAAGGATGGCAGGAAAAACAAAAAAAAAATTATATTCGGTCTACAATCATAGCAGTATCTGGATTAGTTAAACAAAATCGTTATGGCTTAACTTTAGATAATCCGGAAATGGAAATCTTAGATAATTTTAATACAAGTATTGAATCTTTGAATATAGCCCGTATTTTACCTGTATATTCTTTGACAGAAGGAATCGATAATAGTTTTTTTCGTAAAATTATTATTATTAATTTAAAATCTGCTCAAACAATATTAGATCCTTTACCAATATCACTTAAGAGTAAATATGATTTAATGGACTTAAAGGATGCTCTAATTAATATTCATTTTCCAAAAAGTCTGGATTTTTTAGAACGTGCAAGACGACGCTTAATATTTGATGATTTCTTTTATTTACAGTTAGGGTTTTTAAAACGTCGACAAGAAAGAAAAAGATTACAAAATATTAATTCTTTTACACCTAATAAATATCTTACTCATCAATTTAATAAAGTTTTACCTTTTCAACTAACAAAATCTCAAAAAAGGGTAATTAATGAAATAATTAAAGATCTAGAATCATTACAATCAATGAATCGTCTTTTACAAGGAGATGTTGGGTCAGGAAAAACTATTGTTGCAATTTTTGCGATATTGACTGTTGTAGAGTCTGGATATCAGGTTGCTTTAATGGCTCCAACAGAGGTTTTGGCAGAACAGCATTATAAAAAAATAATATTGTACTTTAATCAATTATGTCTATCTGCTGAATTATTAACAGGATCTACAAAAAAATCTAAAAGACATGAGATTTATCGTCAATTAATTACAGGTGAATTACCATTGCTTGTAGGAACTCATGCGTTAATACAAGAGCAAATAAAATTCAAGAAACTAGGCCTTGTTGTTATTGATGAGCAACATAAGTTTGGCGTAGAACAACGAAATAAACTTCTAAATAAAGGTAAATATCCTCATGTTTTAAGTATGACAGCAACTCCTATTCCACGTACTCTTGCTTTAACCTTGCATGGAGACTTAGATATAAGTCAAATTGACGAATTGCCTCCTGAAAGAAAAGCTATAGAAACTAAAGTTTTAATAGGAAGTCAAAAACAGAGAGCTTATGACCTAATAAAAAAAGAAGTTAGTCAAGGAAGACAAGCTTATATAGTTTTTCCCATGATTGAAGAATCTGAAAAATTAGATATAAAAGCTGCAATAGAAGAACATAAAAAACTTTCAGAAGAAATTTTTCCTATCTTTAATATTGGCTTATTGCATGGAAGAATAAATCCTTTGGAAAAAAATAAAGTTTTAAATGATTTTCGTGAAAATAGGTATCAAATCATGGTTTCAACAACCGTTATAGAGGTCGGAGTCGATATCCCCAATGCAACAGTAATGTTAATTGAAAATGCAGAAAGATTTGGATTATCTCAGTTACATCAATTGAGAGGAAGAGTTGGTAGAAGTAGTTTTAAATCTTATTGCTTTTTAATTACTAGCAGTAAAACTCCTAATATATTACAGAAATTAGGCGTATTAGAACAGTCTCAAGACGGTTTTTTTATATCAGAAATGGATTTAAAACTTCGTGGGCCAGGAACTATTTTAGGAACTCGTCAATCTGGATTACCAGATTTTGCCTTAGCAAGCTTAACAGACAATAAAGAAATTCTTGAATTATCAAAATTAATAGCTGAAAGAATAATATTATCAGACGTCAAACTAAATAGTTTTCCACTTTTAAAAGGAGAATTAGAATACCGAAGTATTAGACTATAAAGAATACTTAGTCTATAGGTAATTATAGCTATCTAACTAGCTCATTTTGCAAAATATCTAAAGTCAATAGAAACTAAAAAACTTTTGTAAATTAAGGATAGTTTTCATTAAAATTATTTTTAATTTTAATCAGAATACGACCTAGCTTAATCTTTCCTACGACTAATATTTTTTGTTTTTTTTGACAATACTATAAGAGCTAGCCAACATTTAAATATACTTTATGCTAGCATTTGAAAAAAGTTTTCATATATGTTTTGTTTAACCTTTGTTAATATAAATTTTATATTTGTCAAATAAACTTTTTTAAAAGCAAAACTATAATTATTTTCAATTTTAAGTTTGAATGTTTTGAGGCAAGAGTAGAGGATAAAATAAAATTATGATTATGAGTACAACAAGTGATGTTATTGTCATTGGTGGTGGCATCATTGGGATGTCTATCGCGATTGATCTTAAGTTACAAGGTATATCTGTTACTGTATGTAATAAAAATTTTCCTCAATCAGCTTCCCCTGCAGCAGCAGGGATGTTAGCTCCTTATGCTGAAAAGTTATTGCCAGGCCCTTTACTAGATCTGTGCTTAAAATCTCGCTGGTTGTATCCTAACTGGATACAAAAAATCCAAAATTTTACTAATTTAGATTTACGATATGAACATTGCGGGTCACTCGCTCCAGTTTATGATATCTCTCAAAACAGAGTCTCCCAAAACTCTGTAGGTCAATGGTTAGACGAAAAAAGTATCCATCTCTATCAACCAGGATTAGGAAGTGATGTAAAAGGTGGCTGGTTATATCCTGACGATGGACAAGTAGATAACCGACAATTGCTACATGGTATTTATCAGGTAGCTAGAACTTTAGGAGTTGATATTAAGAATGAGGTAGCTGTTCATAGTTTGCTTAGCAAGCGAAACAAAATTATTGGAATATCTACAAATAAAGGTAAGTTTGAAGCTAGTACTTATATCGTAGCAGGTGGAGCATGGATTAATAAATTCTTAATCGTGCCTGTTCGTCCTCTTAAAGGACAAATGCTTGCTGTAAAGATACCTAAACAATATCTTTTACAAAAAATATTATACGGGACGCAAGTATATCTAGTACCACGTAAGAATAGAAACTTAATTATCGGAGCTACCTCAGAAGATATAGGATGGACATCTGGTAACTCGTCTAAAGGAATAGAAAAACTAATTAAAGAATCAATAAAACTTTTTCCAGATATAGTTAATTGGCCAATTCAAGAATTTTGGTGGGGATATCGTCCCGTAACTCCTGATAAATTACCTATTTTGGGCTATTATAATTATGATAATCTAATTGTTGCTACAGGACATTATCGGAATGGAATTCTCCTTGCTCCTATAACAGCTTCTTTGATTTCAGAGTTAGTAATTAACAAAAGAAATGATCCACTTCTGAGAAATTTTAGTGGTGATCGATTTAAGAATGAATCTTTTTCTCTCCAACATTTATGACTTTTCCTAAATCTATTAATGCTACCGTTTATAGTAAAAACACTTTGCCTTCTGATGAACTAATTATAGCTAATCGTAAATTTAGTTCACGTTTAATGACAGGAACAGGCAAGTATTCTAGTATTCCCCTTATGCAAAAATGTATAGTAGCTAGTAACTGCGAAATTGTGACAGTTGCAGTCAGAAGAGTACAGACTGAAGCTCCTGGTCATAAAGGACTCGCAGAATCCATAGATTGGACGAAGATATGGATGTTACCAAATACAGCAGGTTGTAAAACAGGAGATGAAGCTATTAGAGTCGCAAGATTGGGTAGGGAAATGGCTAAGCTACTAGGTCAGGAGGATAACAACTTTGTTAAATTGGAAGTTATACCTGATCCTAAGTATTTATTGCCTGATCCCATTGAAACTTTAAATGCAGCCATACAGTTAGTTAAAGAAGGGTTTGCTGTACTGCCGTATATTAATGCTGATCCTATTTTGGCGAAACGACTAGAGGAAATAGGGTGTGTTACTCTTATGCCTTTAGGATCACCAATAGGTTCAGGGCAAGGTATTCGGAATCAGGCTAATATATCAATCATAGTGGCAGAAGCCAATATACCTGTCATTATAGATGCTGGGATAGGATCTCCTAGCCAAGCATCTCAGGCCATGGAAATGGGTGCCGATGCTGTTCTTGTCAATAGTGCGATCGCACTGTCTCAAGATCCTTTATATATGGCTGAAGCTATGGGACTAGCAACAAGAGCAGGGAGATTAGCTTACTTAGGAGGACGTATGCCTATAAAATATTATGCAGAAGCTAGTTCTCCTTTAACTGGTACAATTACTTCAATCTAACCATAACTTTAATTTAAAGAATCTATCTATAATAAATTTCTGATTGTCAAATAATTAGATTATGGCTCTATCCAGCGTCCATCTTCTTTAATTAATTTAATTAGCTCTTCTACACCTTTATCTTCTGGTACCTTTTTAATTTCTTCTTGCCCACGATATAAAGATATATATCCAGCTTGTTTTCCCACATATCCATAATCTGCATCAGCCATCTCTCCAGGACCATTTACAATGCAACCCATTACAGCAATATCTAAGCCCGTAAGATGTTGGGTTGCATTACGTACTTTATGTAGAACATTTTCCAAGTTAAATAAAGTACGACCACAAGATGGACAAGCAATATACTCTACCATAGTCTTACGTAATCCCAATGATTGGAGAATACCGTAGCAAACAGGAATTTCTTTCTCAGGAGACTCAGTTAAAGATACACGAAGAGTATCTCCTATTGACTCTGCTAAAAGTGTTGCTATACCAGCAGTTGATTTAATGCGACCATACTCTCCATCACCAGCTTCTGTGACTCCTAAATGCAATGGATAATCCATACCTAGTTCATTCATGCGCTGAACCATTAATCGATAAGCTGCTAACATAGTAGGTACTCGAGATGCTTTCAAGGAAACTACTATATTGTAGAATTCTAAGGATTCACAAATACGAATAAATTCTAGCGCAGATTCAACCATGCCTAAAGGAGTATCACCATAAGTAAATAGCATTCTTTCTGCTAAAGATCCATGGTTAACACCAATTCTCATGGCTTTCCCTTGATCTCTTAATGAGATAATTAGAGGCTCTAAAGTTTTTCGTATTTTTTCCCCAATTTCTTCAAATTCCTTTTGACTATAGCCATCACGATCTATATTGTGTTTTTCGAATACATATAGTCCTGGATTAATTCGAACTTTATCAACATGTTTGGCTACTTCTAAAGCTATCTTTAAACCATTATGATGTACATCGGCAACTAAAGGTACAGGTTGATAAACTTGACTTAGTCTTTGTTTAATTTCCGCTAATGCTCTAGCATGAGCCATGCTAGGTACTGTAACCCTGACAATTTCACAACCAATCTCATGTAACTTACGGATAGCATTAACAGAACTTTCAACATCAAGCGTATCTTCATTTATCATCGACTGTACAACAATGGGGAAACCTCCTCCAATAGTTATGTTCCCGACTTTAACTGGACGAGTCTGGCGACGATGAATTGTAGTATCAATTTCTTGTTTAGAAACATTTTCGATGATTTTAGAGGTTTCTAAAGTATCCATAGTTAATAACATTTAACGTACTAAATAATAATAAAGCAAAAGTAATATGCACTTAGATATTGCATATATTTTAACCTAGCTATTTTATAAAAAGAAATATTAGCCTTGATCATCCTATCCGATTAATAGTTAATCTGTTGTAACTCAATATTAAATTAATATAAAAATTATTTCTATAGCTAAGCTGCTTACATAAAGTTATAAAAACAAAACGAACGGAGAGGGAGGGATTCGAACCCTCGATAGGCGTTAACCTATAACTTCTTAGCAGGAAGCCGCTTTCAACCGCTCAGCCACCTCTCCAGGATACAATAATCAATGATAGCAGATAAATAGTTTTTTAGGGTAATATTTTGATAATGTATTTTCTTATTTTTTTTTTTATTAAGTATTACAACATCATTATAGGACCCAGCCTCTTCACCTTTTACGATTAAAGAGTATAGTTATTTTTTCAGGGGGACAAGTTATGTATTCTACTCTTATGCTAGTAGCTACAATTCCTACTACTGTGGAATGGAGTCCAAAAGTAGCATCTATAATGATTGCTTGTAATATTTTAGCCATAGTAATAACTAAGTTAGTTATTGGTGAATCTAGTAAAGAAACACGTTTACCTCAATTTTCAGAAATGTTTGGTCATCTTAATATTGGTGCAATATTAGGAGCAACGAGTCTTGGCCATATTATAGGCGTAGGAATGATTTTAGGTATTGCTAGTACAGGCATGTTATAGAGATAAAAACCTCTAATAACTGACATAATACTAAGGGTGATATGGTTAAAAAGCTATTTTTAACCATATCACCCTTTTAATAAGTTTTAAACAAAAATATTTTTCTTGTTTAAGTTCTACATATCAATAAGAAGTCTAGTAAATATAAAATAGCTACTAAATAACTATTTTTTACCAATAAATACCATTTACAGTTTTATTGTATACAATAAAACTGTAAATAAAATAGATAGCATATATTTATGCTATCTATTTTATTTACAGCTGAAGATTTACAATAATGCTATAGATTGCAGGATTATATAAGAGATCCATTAATTATTAAGACTCAAAGACTTGAAAAAAAGTTAGATGTTCTTCTAACTAACTTACGTTATGAACAAAAGCAGTTAGCTTGTTGGAAATCTGGCAAAATGGCTGTTGCTGCCGTTCCTGGCGCAGGGAAAACTTATAGTCTTGCTGTCACAGCTGCAATATTAATTGCCCGTAATAATTTAAATGTTAATAAGCAGTTAGTTATCGTTACATATACTCGTTCGGCTGCTACAGCAATAGAAACGAAAATAAAACAACATCTTGTTAATTTAGACATTTCTCAAGATGGTTTTGTTGTAAATACACTGCATGGTTTAGCTCTTCAGATTATTAATCATCATCCTAATTTTTCTAAATTAAACTTAGCAAATTCAACCCTTATTAATCTCACCTCTAATCATAAAGTTATTGAAAATTCTGTTGATAAGTGGATTGACAATAATCCTTTGCACTATGAAAGTTTGTTGAAAGGAACTAAAGTTAACAAAGCTAAAACTGAACAATTACGTCGCAAATCTATATTAAGAAACGAAATTTTGCCGAAATTTGCATATACTATTATTAGAGAAATAAAAAGTTCTGGTTTAACTTTAAAAGAACTTAAAAAATTTAATGAACGTAAACATAATAATTATAAAACTTTATTATTAGCATTTAGTCTTTATAAGGAATATCAAACAATTATGAAATCTTTCAATTTTATTGACTATGACGATATGATTCATGAATCAATAAATATTTTGGAAGAGCTTGATATTAGAAAAATTTGGCAACAAAAAGTTTTTGCTGTTTTTGAAGATGAAGCGCAAGATTCTAGCCCCTTACAAGAAAAATTAATTTCTATTCTTGCCAGTGATGATAATAATCCAAATTTTGAAGCTAATTTAATAAAAGTTGGTGACTCTAACCAAGCAATAAATTCTACGTTTACTGCTGCTGATCCAATTTACTTTAACTTGTTTTGTGAGACATGCAAAAACAACAAAACTCTAGTACAGATGAATCAAGCAGGACGTAGTAATATAGATATTATAAATGCTGCTAATTTTACTTTAAAATGGATGAGAGACGAATGGATCAAAAAACAAAAAAATATTAAAAATAATTTTTTAGATCTTCCTCAAACACAAATATTAGAAAGAAATATTCCTTTTCATATACAAGAGATAAAATTAGTTGATCGAAATGATCCTCAAGTTAATGCTAATCCTCAATCATCTAATCCTGGATTAGAAATTCATATTCCTCAAGATATTTATCATAGTATTAAATTAATACGTCAAAAGATCATTACACTTTTAGAGCAAAACTGTAATCAAAGTATAGCAATTTTAGTCAGAGAAAATCGCCAAGGCCATTTTTTAGCTCAAAATTTAAAAGATTTTCCTGAAAAATATAAAATTGCAGTTTATGAGGCAGGGACACAAAATCAGTTTTCCCAAATACCAAAGGATATCTTAACTTTATTAAAGTTTATGGATAGACCACATTCTTCCAATTATTTGAAAAATTCTTTGGAAATCTTAGAAAAACATAATTTAATAGCAAAACAAGATTGGAATAAAATAGTAACTAATCCTGAAAATTTTTTATATTCTACTCCTCTTGTCTCTGAACCTGAAGAATCCGCTTTACAAGCTCGTAACTATTGTCGTAGTTTACTCAAAGCAAAGTTAGAACTTCCTAGTTATTATCTTATTGCTTTTTTAGGAGCAATTTTAAAATACGAAAGTACCGAGTTAGCAAGCGTTCAAAAGCTATCTGATAAAGTTTACGACGAACTAAATGAAGCAATAACTTTAACAAATATTATTAGTGTTTTAAGAAAAATTATTGATCTAGAACAGTTTGAAGAAATTACAGAAGATAATGAACAACTATATGTTAGACCTAATCAAGTTACTATTATGACTATGCATAAGTCAAAAGGTTTAGACTGGAATTATGTTTTTTTGCCTTTTCTCTATGATGATACTCTATCTGGTGAAGTTAAAATTTCTCCTACTTCGAACTTTTTAGGAAATTTTTCTTTAGCAGAAATAGCTCGTATTCAAATTCGAACCTTATCTCATAAGAAGTACTTAAGTTATGAGAACAATATTGATATAACTAAAATAGAACAAGTATGGGAGCAAGCAAAGTTATTTAAGAAAATAGAAGAGTATAGATTAATATATGTCGCGATAACTCGTGCAAAAAATACTTTATGGATATCTGCAGCAAAGAAAGGGCCTTCATACTGGAGAAATATTAAAGAAAACGTATTTTTAAAACCTAAAACTCCATGCTTAATTTTCCTGGCATTAATGAATAAATTTCCACAGTTTGTAACTAAGCACTAAAGATGTATATCTTATAATCATTACAGTATTAAAAATACATAAATCACCAAAACATGACAAATAAATATATATTATTTCTTAAATAAAAATAGTTTCTAAAATATATTTAACTGCAAAATTCATAGATACATTAAATTCTTTAAACTTTAAATATAATAAAAAAATCTTAGTTGAGCTATAAAGATAAATGCTTACACATTAAAATATGTTTTCAAAAAAAAATATCATTAAAAATGATCTAACTTTAGAACTTATCGCTATTCTTAGCATTTATTTTATTCAAGGGATTATGAATTTGGCTCGCTTAGCGATAAGTTTTTTTCTTAAAGATTATCTTTTTCTTAATCCATCTCAAATGAGTCTTATAATAGGTATTTCTACTATTCCTTGGGTTATAAAGCCACTTTTTGGATTTTTTTCTGATAATTTTCCACTATTTAACTACCGTCGTCGCTCATATCTTATATTTTCAGGTTTATTAGGAAGTTTATCTTGGAATCTTTTAGCAACAGTTAAAAGTAATATTTTGTTAGCAACTATGATTATTACTTTAATTTCTGTCTCTACGGCAATTGCTGATGTTATTGTGGATTCACTAATTGTAGAAAAAGCTCAAGATAAGTCTTTAGAAAAAGTAGCAGAACTTCAATCTCTGACATGGGGAGCTGTTGCTTTTGGTAGTCTTATTACGTCTTACTTGAGTGGTTGGTTACTAGAAGAATTTAGTGGCAAGACAATTTTTAGGATCACATCTTTTTTCCCTTTTTTTATTTGTATTATGGCGTTATTAATTGTGGAGAAAAAAATTAATAATGATGTAAATGGTGTTCAATATAGTAGCTGTTTAATAAAACAGCATATAAATCAGATATTAAAAGTTATTAGACAGAAATCAATTTTATTGCCAACTCTTTTTATATGCTTTTGGCAGTCTACCCCTAATACAGAATCGGTTTTTTTTTACTTTATTACTAATGAATTAGAATTCAAAGCAGAGTTCTTAGGAAGAATTCGTTTAGTAACAAGTGTCGCAGCCTTATTAGGAATTTTTATATATCAAAAGTTGTTAATAAATATTTCTTTTAGAAAAATTTTAAAATATAGTATTATTACTTCTTCGATACTAGGAATGAGTATGTTGTTACTAGTAACTCATCTTAATAGAAAATTAGGTATCAATGATTATTGGTTTACTTTAGGAGATAACATAGTCGAAGCTGCTATAGGAAAGATAGCCTTTATACCTGTGTTGACTTTGTCAACTAAGATATGTCCAAAAGGTATTGAGGCAACTCTTTTTGCTCTCCTAATGTCATTGATTAATTTTTCTGGTATTCTATCTAATGAATTAGGAGCATTTTTAACTTATATTTTGGGAATTACAGACATCAATTTTGACAAATTTTGGATATTAATTATCCTAGCTAATTTATCTACACTTTTACCGTTATTGATTATCAATTGGTTGCCAGATGAAATAAAAAGTTAATACTAAGGAAACAATTATTTTGAAAAAAATTATGTAATGAAATATTATTTAAATCTTTATTGTTGATATATAGTACTTTCAAATATTATTTAAATCTTTATTGTTGATATATAGTACTTTCAAATATGATACCTTTTTTTATTTAAAACATATAAAAATAGTTTAATATTTATATTAAACTATTACTGAATTCTGATTCACTAAAATCAAATATTATAATTCAAGATTAAGAAAAATTAGGACCTAAGCCAATTTTAGGAGCATAAATAGCAGATTTGCCTAATTCCTCTTCAATACGCAAAAGTCGATTATATTTTGCTATTCTTTCACTACGGCATAGAGAGCCAGTTTTAATTTGTCCAGAATTGACAGCTACGGCTAAATCAGCGATTGTTGTGTCTTCCGTTTCTCCAGAACGGTGTGAAATAACAGTGTTATATTGATTACGAGAAGCCAGGGAAATAGTGTTTAAAGTTTCAGTTAAACTACCAATCTGATTAAGTTTAATAAGAATACTATTTGCTACTCTTTCATTGATTCCCTTACGAAGACGATGTTGATTTGTCACAAACAAATCATCTCCTACTAATTGCACAAGGTCTCCTAAAGATTCCGTACATAATCGCCAATTGTCCCAATCTTCTTCATGTAAACTATCTTCTATAGAAACAATGGGATATTGGCTAACTAATTTAGATAAATAATCAATAAATTCTTTTGCCGAATGGGATGTGTCGTCATAGACATATTGCCCAAACTTATAAAATTCACTAGAAGCAATATCCATAGCAAAAAATATCTGTTTTCCTGGTTTATAGCCAGCCGTTTCAACAGCCTCAATAAGTAAATCTAAGGCTTCCTTATTTGAACCCAAATTTGGTGCATATCCTCCTTCATCGCCAACTCCACAAATTAGTTGACGTTTTTTTAAAACTTTACCTAATGAATAAAATATTTCTGCACCCCACCTTAAACCTTCTTTAAAGGAGTCAGCACCAATAGGCATAATCATGAATTCTTGGAAATCAACGTTATTGTTAGCATGACTTCCTCCATTAATCAAATTCATCATAGGTATAGGCATAACGTTTGCTGATAAACCTCCGATATAACGATATAAAGGTAGAGACAGTTCTTCAGCAGCAGCTTTAGCAATAGCCAAAGATACACCAAGAATCGCATTAGCTCCTAATACCTTTTTATTACTAGTGCCATCCAGTTCAATCATTAAATCATCGATAATATTTTGTTTAAAGGCATTCATTCCTATTAAACAGGGAGCAATTTTTTCTTGTATATTTATAACTGCTTCTAGGACTCCTTTACCATTGTAACGATTAAGATTATTGTCTCTTAGTTCGTGTGCCTCATAACTTCCTGTAGAAGCTCCGCTAGGAACCTGAGCTGTACCAAAATTTCCTGTTTCTAATATTACTTCTACTTCAACAGTGGGAAAGCCTCGAGAATCTAAAATTTCCCTAGCATATATATCCTTTATAGAAGCAATAGCTCTATTTGACATATGAAAATAACCTCTATTTGAATAATACTATCTATATACAAACAATATAGTAATTTATTACTCGTATATAAATAATAGTAAAACTATTATTTATATAGTTACTTATTTTTTTGATAAGATAGGCTGTTTACCTGATAATCCTGTCATTAGTCGCAAAACATTATTTTTTAGAAGCGGTATCTGGTTGATGACTACTAAACCAAAGCGGCGCATTAGTACTAAAAGAAAATAATTATTAGAAAATAAACGATCTAGAAAATCAGTAAAACCTAAAATTATCCAGTTTTCCCGTCGCCTTAATGACTCATACTCTTTTAATAGTCTTTGACTACCAATATCTTCACCTTTTTCCCAAGCTTTTTCTAATATTTCTGCTAAAACTGCTACATCTCTTATCCCTAAATTTAATCCTTGTCCCCCAACTGGATGACAGCAATGAGCAGCATCTCCAACTAATGCTAGCCGAGATTGAATATAATTTTTACTTTGCATTAACTGCACAGGGAATAAAGATCTGTTATTCATTAAAGTAATAGAACCTAATAATTTCGGAATATGCGTTTTTAATTGTGCTAAAAATTCTGTATCTTCTAGATCGTGAAGAGCTTTGGCTTGAGCATGTGGAAGAGTCCAAACAATCTGGCACCGATTATTTGGTAGAGGTAAAATAGCTAGGGGTCCAGTATACCAAAATCTTTCAAAGGCTATATCATTACGGGAAGCCTGATGCTTAATAATAAATGTAAGACATGATTGCCAGTACTTCCAACCTTGAGTCTTAATCTCTGCAGATGAACGAACAAAAGAAAGTGGTCCATCAGCGCCAACTACTAGTTTAGCTCGTAGTTTATACGCTATGTCATCCTTTTCTATGTTTACTATGGATTTTGATTTTTCAGTATCTAACTTTACAACTTTAGTAGAAGATAAAAGCTGAATATTAGGATACTTTACGGTTTCATTTTGTAAAATATCTAAAATTACTTTATGTTCACCTACATATCCTAAAGAATCTGTTTTTAAATCTGTTGATTTAAACTTTACTACTTCTGAGAAGTCAGCATCTGAAAGAAAAATGTAATTAAATTTACTAATTTCAGGTAATATTTTTGACCAAATACCAATACCGTTAAAAATTCTACCAGATAGTAGAGAAAGAGCATAAGCTCTTTCTCTACAAGCAACTTTTTCTAAAGTTTGTGATTCTATAATCTTAATTTTTAATCCTGATTCTTTAAGGGCTAAAGCTAAAGTTGTACCTGCAATACCTCCTCCAACTATAGCAAGATCGCACTCTAAATAACTAGTAGAATCTAATTGATTTAATGTTGCTGGTTGTAAAGTCATACTAGATGTAGTTTCGCAAAAATAATAGTAAGTGTCTACTATTTATTGTGACCTGAGTTTTGACAAGGTGCAAGAGAAAATAATCTACTTCGTATCTTAATACTTTTAAAATAGATAACCTTGTAAAGTATTACAGCCTATATATCAAGTTAATAATAATATTTGTCTATGAATTTTTAGCAAGCTAATTTTTTGTCTTGATATTTTTTCTAGCATTAAAACGACATCTTTAGGAGATAATATAATCCCTTCATCTTGAAAATTACTCGTAAACGAGAGAACAACGACTTCATTTTCAAAAGAATCTAGTTTCAAAGAAATCATTTGATTTCTTAAGTTAATAATCTTAAAGTTTCCTGATTTTGTTGTTTTTTCCCAGTTAATTTCTTTTTTTACCAAAATACTATTAATCCAACTTTCCCAAACTTTTCTAGATATTATATGCTTTGTTTCAAGTTTAATAAGATATTCCGACCCCTTTAGTAACTGAGTTGTTGATTTAGAATTAGTCTTTATTTCTTCAATATCGTAAAGTGGTAAATTTTTGGGTAAGCTATTTTGCAATACTGAATAGAAATCAGTGATGTCTAGAGTTTCAGTTAATTCAAAATCAATAATTTCTCCATTACTTGTTACACCTAAAGTAAGTGCATTAGCAATAGAAAATCTAGGCCCAGGGTGATACCCTCCAGTAAAAGATATAGGTAGAGATGCACGTCGTAATACTCTATCAAATAGACGTATTAGATCAAGATGACTTAATAAAGATATTTCATTTATTTTTCCAAAATAAATACGAAATCTTTGAACTCTAATGTTATTAACTTGAAAATTACCATTGAATTTTGGAACAGGAGGTGGAGGAACTATAATATTGTGACCAAAATTTAAACCACATACTCCACAATGAGAACATTTTTCAAAAGCACAATCAGGAATTAATACTTCTCTTAAAGCCCTTTCTAAATCTTCCAATAACCATTTTTTACTAATACCAGTATCGATATGATCCCATGGCAAAGGTATATCGCATAGCTTATGTTGTTTGGTTGTATTTTGAACTTCACTAAAGATATTCCATTCTCCTTTTTCTATGCTGCGATACTCCCAACTAAGTCCTGACTCTTGAATAGATTTTTCCCATGCTAAGTAGGCTTTCTCTGCATTTTCCCACCATGAATCCATTCCAGCTCCCAATTCCCAGGCACGTTTAATGACTTTAGATAATCTTCTGTCACCTCTTCCAATAAAATCTTCCATTCTTGAAATTCTCAAATCAGTATAATTAACCTTGATACCTTTTTGAGACTTAAATGCTTCTTTCAACAACTTTTGTTTATCTTTAAACTCTGAGTTAGATACTGAATGCCACTGGAAAGGAGTATGTGGTTTAGGAGTAAAATTAGATATGGTAATTGTAAAGCTCAACGGCTTTCCCTTTTTTTTTCTACACTCTTGTTGTAACCATTGAACAGTTTCTACAATACCAAGAATATCTTGATATGTTTCTCCTGGTAAACCAATCATAAAATAGAGTTTAATTCTATCCCATCCTTCTTCAACTGCTGTACTTATCCCTTGCAAAAGTTCTTCATTTGTTAGTCCTTTATTGATTACATCACGCATTCTTTGAGTTCCTGCTTCAGGAGCAAAAGTTAAACTAGACTTGCGATTTCCACCAATAATATTGGCAATATTTTTATCGAATCTATCTACTCTTTGGCTAGGAAGGGATAAAGTAATATTATATTTTTGGAGACGATTTTTAATTTCTATACCTACACTTGGGAGAGCTAAATAGTCAGAACAGCTTAAAGATAGCAGTGAAAATTCGTTATATCCAGTTTCTCTAATACCTTGTTCGATAGTTCCTATAATTTCTTCAGGTTCAACATCTCTTGCTGGACGTGTCAACATTCCTGGCTGACAAAATCGACACCCACGTGTACATCCACGTCTTATCTCCACTACTAGACGATCATGAATGGTTTCAACAAAAGGGACTAATCCTACACCATAAGAAGGCATAGGACGAGCTACACGGCGTACAATTTTTGGACAAACATCTAAGTGATTAGGTATAACTTGACCAGATTTTTTTACGTTATAAAAACGAGGAACATATACACCTGGTATTTTGGCTAGGTCTAATAATAATTCTTGTTTATTTAACTGATTAGCTTTTCCTTGTTCAACAACTAAACCTATTTCTGACAAGAGTTCTTCTCCGTCTCCTAACGCTAGGAAATCAAAAAAATCAGCAAAAGGTTCAGGATTAGAAGTAGCAGTTTGCCCTCCAGCAAAAATTAAGGGATAGTCCCAATTTTTTTGTAAATTATTACTTGAATCTTTTATTGAAAGTTCTCTTTCTTTCCAAGTTAAAGGAATTCCTGATAAATCAAGCATTTCTAAAATATTCGTTATTCCAAGCTCATAGCTAAGATTAAAACCAAGGATATCAAATTCTATTAGTGGATGGCGAGATTCTAAACCGAAAAGTAAGGTATTAGTCTCTCTTAATCTTGTTGCTAAATCTGGAGCAGGTAAATAAGCACGATCACATAATTGACGAGGTTGAGTATTTAAAATATTGTATAGAATAATATGACCTAAATTAGATGCTCCTAATTCATAAACTTCTGGATAAGTGAGTACCCAACGAACATTGACGTCATTCCAAGGTTTATGTTTAGCACCTACTTCATTACCAAGATATCGAGCTGGTTTAACAATATTTGGAGTAATGAGTTCTTCTATATCGATTATCATAAATAGTTCCCTGAGATTCTTTCCTAATGTTCTTTAGTCTTTCAAATGTATTAGAAGTATAGAGAAAAGAATTAAAAAATATAAAACAATCTTTCAATATTTAAACAGTTCACTTCCGACTGCTTCTCTTGTTTGGTGTATATATACTTGGCGATCATTGTAGATTTCTAATGCCTGATCTAATTGGGTTAGCTCAAAAATAATACGTACTGAAGGAGATAAAGAACAAACACTTAACTTTTTGTTGAGGCGTTGAGCGAGCCGAAAGGCTGACACAATGGCTATTAGTCCTGTACTATCTATAAATTCAACTTTTCTCATATCGACTAAGAACTTTTTACAAACACTATTACTTATAAAACTGTTTAATTCTTTTTGAAAATCACTAACATTGTTAGAAGTAATATAGCCATTAGGTTCAAAAACGGCTGTTTCCAAATGAATTAAATGATTTCCTATCATTGATATTTTTCCTCAAATTTACAATTAATTTTTACTATATTAATCAAATCATAGATGATTTTTAAAAATATACTCTTTTGTAAAAAATAAGCTATTAGTTATAGTTTCTAATGTTATTTGTGTAGCTAAATATTTTTTGATTAATATAACTAATTTTTATATTTCAAAAATAAATATCAATGAAAATTATTTCTAAAAGTTTTCCGAACTTACTTTATCCATGGAAATTAGTCTAGCATTATATAGATTGTTTGTCATAGAAAATGGTTCTCTTATTATTTTTTTTAATCCTAATAAACTTTAACTTCTTGTTTGTTAGGATTTAAAAAGAGATTGATTGAAAGATGTTAGCTTACATTACTCGATACTAAAGAATTAAAATTTTATGAAAAGTAGGAACTGATATGATAATACAATATATTTAGCTAAACTTTTATTTAGTTAATAGTTTAAAGTCTGTAAAATTGATCGGTTATTATACTGTTTGTTGTCCAGAAGAATATTCTTCTAACTATTTTATTAGTTTTTTTTATCATCTTAATGATTTTAAGTATTTTTTGTGTATGATTTTAAATATTTTTTTAATTCGTAGATCTAGAGAAAATCCACGTTGAGCTTGAATCAATATAGTATTACTGATCATATCATGCAATGTTTGACTATATCGTTTTTGGCTTCCTAAGGCTGCACTGAAGTCTACTATTAAAGGAGTTATCAAAAGTAGCATCGAAAGACCATTATTAAGATTAATACTAAATCCTAATATAGCTAACAAAGCTAATAATCCTAGAGTAATTTCACGTTTAAGAATTTCATCTAATCGGGGAATACGTCCACATCGAACACTTGTAATTTTTAAATCAAATGCCCAGTTACCTAAACTTTGTCCTTTATTTTTAAAAACTACAACTACTTTTAATATTAACCATATGAAAATAAAAATAGTATTTTGCAGAATTCCTTTAAAAAAAGAGCTTAAAAACCATATTGTAATAAAATCTAGTAAAAATGCATATATTCGACGATTAAATGGTGCCTTTGAAAAATGATTATGTACCAATGATGAATGCTTAGAAGACATATAACTTACTATAAATCGATATTAATTTAATTTTCAATAAGCATTCTATTGCATCTAACTATTAGTTAATAAATATATTTTGAAAAATTCAATCTTTTACTTGATGTTATTCTTAATATAAACATATTTATTAAACTAAAGATTATTACTTATTTAATACATTAAGAATACTACCTAAATATGGCAAAGAATTATTTATAGTCTTATTTAGTATATAAAAGAGTTAAATAAAATTAATTTATAAACTTTTAACTTATAAAAAAATAGTTTTAACGGAACAGGTTACTAGATGACTTTGGGTAGAAATTTACAATAAATAATAAAATAATACCAAAATTGATTGAAATATCAGCTAAATTAAATATTGGAAAATTAATTAAACGAAAGTCCAAAAAATCCACCACATATCCAAAGAAAAATCTATCAACTCCATTACCAAGAGCCCCTGCTAGTATAAAACCATAGCCTAACTGCTCAAGCACCTTCATCTTTTCCCCAAATAAAGATAATACTATTAATCCTATACTTATTCCTAGGGAGATCCAACGTAACCAGATTACTCCTCCCTCAAAGAAACTAAAAGCAGTTCCGGTGTTTATAACATAAGTAAAATGAAAAATTCTAGGCAAAAAAGGAATTGTATCTCCAATTTCAATAAATGATTTCATTACCCAATACTTACTAATCTGGTCTAGTAGTAAATTGCTAAAACCGATTAGCCAAAACCATATATTTTTTTTTAGAATGTTATTCATATTTGCTAATAAAATAGAATATGACGCAAAATAAAAGCTAAAAAAGCTGTAGCACAGGCTATAATTAATTGTGAAAAGATAGAATCAATAGAATAATTCATCATAAGATTTAATAAATCTGGTGTTGATAAGGCCAGAGGCTTTAGCATCCAAAAAATAAATAAATAAGTCAGACCAAAAATATGTATAGCTAGCAAACCACTTATTGTACTCATAAGTAAAATTTCTAATTTGGTTTTATATTTAAAAGATAGCCATCCACATAGCCAAGCTCCAGGAGCAAAGCCCAAAATATAACCGAAAGTAGGGTCTCTAAAGTATTGAAGACCTCCCCCATTAATAAAAATGGGATATAAAAAAAGTCCTAGTAGTAAATAAGAGATTTGTGATAGGAATCCTGCATTTTTTCCTCCCATGCACCCTGTTAATAAAACAGCTCCTATCTGAAGAGTTATACCTAAAGACAGATGACTAACATCTTCTCCTCGAAAATTCCAAGCTATACTTGCTTCAGCAAAAACGCTAAAAATTGTTAATAATAATCCAATTATAGTCCAAAGTAATTCATTAACAAAAAGCACAATTAATAAATAGTATTTATATATCTTAATAATTTTATATCTTTATGTATAGGGTTCACAAATAGTTGGAGACTATCCACCACAACTTATCTCTAAATCAATTTTAGTATAATTATTTATAACAGTAGTAAAAGTACCTTCTTATAAGATTATGATATCTTTTTTGTTCGAAATATTGACGATTCTAGCCATTGCTTGGAGTTTTTAAACTTTTGACATAGTTAGTATAGTAATACGGTAAAATGTAATAGTTATCTATTCTTAATCATAGATTCAATGACAATTGAGCGACAAAAACTGGATCATTCTTTATTAAATATTCATCATTTAGGAGATAAAGATTTACGTAAGTCTGCAAAACGAATTTCCAAAATTGATGATTCTATTCGTCAACTAGCTAGAGATATGCTACAAACTATGTATAACTCTAATGGTATTGGTTTAGCTTCCACTCAAATTGGTATTCATAAGCAATTAATTGTTATTAATTGTGAACCTGAAACCTCTACCAATACCCCTTTAATTTTAATTAATCCTAAAATTAATTATTACTCTCAAGAATCATGTGTTATGGAAGAAGGCTGCTTGAGCATTCCTGGTGTATATCTTGATGTAACTCGTCCTGAAATGATTCAAGTTTCTTTTAAAGATGAATATGGAAAACCTTGTCAAATAGAAGCTAGTGATCTATTGGCAAGAGTAATTCAACATGAGATTGACCATCTTAATGGTGTCATGTTTGTTGATAGAGTCAAAAATGATCTAGATCTGACAACAAAGCTTCAAGAACAAGGATTTAATAGAGAATCTGTAAAATCTTTGAAGTAAAATAACAGAAAGGCTATTTTTATTAAAATTCTCATAATTTTAAATAGCTATTATATATAGAATTAACCATCATTTAAGAAAATAAAAATTTTATTATTAATACTTACCCTATGAATCCTTTATCAAGACTTCTGTAGTTCTTTCAGCATTTTAATTAATATAGAAAATCATTCCTATATTAATTAAAATGTTTCTTTTATACAATACAATCAAAATGATTAACCGTAAAAAAATTATAAGTGTAAGCAACTTAAAGGTTGATATCTAAATCGAAGATAAATATCCTAAAGAATGTTTAACTTTAGTTAAAGTTTCATTTGCAATAGTTTCAGCTCTATTTTTACCTTCTTTCAATACTGAATCTAAGTAATATTTATCATCTATAATTCTGTGATACTTTTCTTGTATCGGCTTTAATGCTTCAACAGTTGTATCAATTAATAAAGGTTTGAATTGTCCCCATCCCATACTATGACATTCTTGAAATACTTCTTGTTTTGTTTTTTCAGATAAAAGTGCATATAAGTTTAATAAATTATTACATTCTGGACGCTCTTTGTTGTCAAATTCCAAGCCCTTCAAAGAATCAGTTTTACAGCGTTTAATTTTTTTCTGTATCAGATCAGGTGAATCCAATAAATTAATTCTGCTTAAATCAGAAGAATCAGATTTTGACATTTTAGATCTCCCATCGCTTAAACTCATAACTCTTGCTCCTTCAGTTTTAATTAAAGGTTCAGGAATATTAAAAACTGGATTTTCTAAAGTAGCAAATTTGCTATTAAACCGTATCGCAATATCTCGAGTTAATTCTAAATGTTGTTTTTGATCTTCTCCAACAGGAACATGACTAGCATTATATAATAGTATGTCTGCTGCCATTAGTATAGGATAATTTAATAACCCAACGCTAACATTTTCTCCCTGCTTAATAGCTTTTTCTTTAAATTGAATCATCCTCTCTAACCAATTCAAAGGTGTAATGCAATTAAGTAACCAAACAAGTTCACTATGAGCAGAAACATGAGATTGAACGAAAATTGTAGAATCATTCAAATCAATACCGCAAGCCAAATAAAGAGCTGCGATAGAATATGTATCTTTAATTAGAGTTTTTGGATCATGAGGAACAGTAATGGCATGAAGATCTACTACACAAAAAAAGTTTTCATACTTTTGTTGCAAACTCACCCAGTTACGAATTGCTCCCAAATAGTTTCCTAAATGTAAATTACCTGTAGGTTGTACTCCTGATAATATACGTTGTTTAAGCATTAAAGTAATATTGTAAATTAGTTATTATAACTTCTTTAAGATTATGACCGATTATGTAATTCATGTAAAAGAATTTATATTCTATGTCGATATGGATTATTTTGGAATATTTTACTTAGGCTAGATAAAAAATTACATCGAGGAGTATATAGTAAACGATAAATTTGTAACTAAAAAAGATAAACAACAAAATATTCAAAAAATCAATGTGTAAAACTTGATGCAAACAATGTTTAACATAATATTACATTTAGAAATAATAAAAATTAATAAATGAAGTTTTTATTTATTAATTTTTATGAGATTGATTTTTAATATTAATCTTTGTAAAGATCTAGTATTGCTAATTACTAAAAATGAAATCTTTTAGTCACTACTTTTTATTCATTTTAACTATACTGTTACTAAAAATATACATAAAAATTTCCTAATTCGAAGCTTAAAGTGTATGATTGTGCTTTAATAAAAACTTAATTTACATTACTATTTAGAGAGGTAAGAAACATTGTCTCGTAGTTACCTATTTACTTCTGAATCTGTTACTGAAGGTCATCCTGATAAAGTCTGTGACCAAATATCTGATACCATTATCGATACCCTACTTCATCATGATGATCAAAGCCGGGTAGCGGCCGAAGTGGTAGTAAACACGGGGTTAGTATTAATCACTGGAGAAATAACCTCTCAGGCTAATATCAATTTTGTTGAACTAGCACGTAAAAAAATTGCAGAGATTGGATATACTAATGCCGATAATGGGTTTTCTGCAGATAGTTGTTCAGTTTTAGTGGCTTTAGATCAACAATCAGCCGATATTGCACAAGGAGTGACTCAAGCTCATGAACAGCGAAAATCGTCTAGTGATGATGATTTAGATAAAATTGGGGCAGGTGATCAAGGGATTATGTTTGGTTATGCCTGTAACGAGACTCCCGAATTAATGCCCTTACCAATATCTTTAGCTCATCGTTTTTCACGTCGTTTAGCTACTGTCCGTAAAATAGGTGAACTACCCTATTTACGTCCTGATGGAAAGACACAAGTATCTATAGTCTATGAAGATGGTATCCCCGTAGGAATTGATACTATTCTCATTTCCACTCAACATGACGAAACTATTGGTTTATTAACTAACAATAATGATGTTCAGAATAAAATAAAGTCTGATCTATGGGATACAGTGATATTACCGGTTCTCAAAGAGTTTAATATTAAATCCTCAGACAGCACTCGTTTTTTAGTCAATCCTACTGGAAAATTTGTTATCGGTGGACCTCAAGGTGATGCAGGCCTGACTGGTCGTAAAATAATTGTAGACACTTATGGTGGCTATTCCCGCCATGGTGGAGGAGCCTTCTCTGGAAAAGATCCTACTAAAGTGGATCGCTCTGCAGCTTACGCTTGCCGCTATGTAGCGAAAAATATTGTAGCCGCAGGTCTGGCGGATAAATGTGAGGTTCAAGTTAGTTATGCTATTGGAGTAGCTCGTCCAGTCAGTATCTTTATAGATACGTTTGGGACCAGTAAAGTAGATGAAACAAAGCTGTTAGAAATTATTAAAGAATTATTTGAATTACGTCCTGCAGGTATTATCCAAAACTTTAGATTATGTCAGTTACCCTTGGAAAGAAATGGTCGTTTTTATCAGGATACGGCAGTGTATGGACATTTTGGCAGAGATGATTTAGATCTACCTTGGGAATTAACTGATAAAGCAGCTATGTTAAATCAGGCTTTTGCCATTAATGTTTAGTAACTTTAGATTATCGCGACTATTTAATTCTTCTTTTATTTATAAAATAATCAAATAGTCATCATAACTTTCTTAATACAATCAAAGCTTTAATTGTATTAATCATAAATAAATTAATGATTAATACAATTAAAACTGGGAAATAATTAGTATGTTTCATAGTTAGCATATATTCTATATAGTTTAATCTATTTATGAAAAAGGATACTAAGTAGCTATGTACACTAGATTTATTTAGATAAAAACTATCTCAAAAAAATATAGAAAAATCTAAGTTTTACAGGTTTAAAATCATATAGTGTGCTCATAGTTTGTTAAAGATCTTTTCGTTTTGCAAACCTCAATTTTGCAGAACGGGAGCGTCGATTATGTTTTTTCTCCTCTTGTGTAGGAATAATAGGTTTTTTATTTATCACATCAAGTAAATATGAATTGCGAAAAGTGTGCTTAACAATACGATCTTCAAGACTGTGAAAACTAATAATTCCAATATTTCCTTGAGTTTTTAACCAAGAAGGTGACTCTTCAAGAAATTTTTCCAGAGAAGTAAGCTCATCATTAACAATAATACGTAGAGCTTGAAAGACCCGAGTAGCTGGATGAATACGCCCATAACGATACTTGGAAGGAAATACTTTAGAAATTGCTGAAGCTAAATCAGTAGTAGTAAAAAACGGACGATTTTCTACTAAATAACGAGCAATAGAACGAGAGCGTTTTTCTTCTCCATATTGATAAAAAATATTTGCCAAGGTCGTTTCATTCCAATGATTAATAACTTCCCCCGCAGTGAGAGACTGCTGGCGATTCATTCTCATATCTAAGGAAGCTTCATGACGAAAACTAAATCCTCGTTCTGGATTATCTAATTGAGGAGAACTGACACCTAAATCAGCAATAATACCATCAAACTCTCCAGCTTTTCCTGGATAATCTACAAAATTTCCTGCCCATGTTTGTAAACGTTGTCTCACAGAAGAAGACATATTAGTTTTAGTATTTAAAATTGCATCATTGTCTAAATCAATACCAACAACTTGAACATCAGGAAAAGTACTTAGAATTAAACTGCTATGTCCTCCCCTTCCAAGAGTAGCGTCTAAGTATTTACCACCAGGTTTAATAGCCAAACCTGCTATAAGTTCTTTAGATAGTACAGGTATATGGACGTCAGAAAAAAAATGTTTTTCAATTTGTGTGATATTTATCATAACGAAATTTTTTAGTAGTTATCAGGAACTTATAACACTCAAAATAATTCAAAAAAAAAGAAATTCCGCGGAGATCCAGTTATCATTATGAATTTGACGGTTCAACGTATGGTGTTTGTTCACTTTTGTTTTTTAAATTTGAACAGGATTTTGCCCCGTTTTCTTATGTCTAGCCTAGTAGGACTGCTTGGTATTCTTTACGGATGTAGTTTAGCCTCAACTGTTTCTTCTTCTCCCTCGCAGTCAGTCGTTAGATTTAGTGACAAAGATATCACTAATTATGCCCAAATTGTTCTAAAAATTGAGGATCAGCGCCAAATTGCTTATCAGAAAATTGAAGAAATAACAGAAGGTTTACCACAAGAAATTAGCTGTGACCAGTCAGACACTCTAAAGCAATTACCTAATCAAGCTCAAACTATAGCAGTTAAGTTTTGTAATTTGTCTAAGAAGATAGCTCAAGATAGTGGTTTATCTTCTAATAGATTTAATAGGATAACTGAAAAAGCACAAAAAGATACAACTCTAAGAAAAAGAATTCAGAATGCTATGATTCGAGCTAGACTGCCTTAATCAAGATAATAATAAGAAATTACTAATATTAATCATTCCTAAAACATAAAAGAAAGCATATTTTTTATACTTACAACAATAATTTTTATGAATTACAAAATATTAATTTTGGAAAAATAAAAATCTAGAATCTATTTGATTAAAAAAGAAAGATTTTGTTTCACATCTTTAGCCTAAGACGATTTATTTAATCGAGATACTTTAAAGATATCCAAAGATAAGAGTTTTAACAAAATACTCTGATCTAAATTATTTTTTTAATAAATGTCGTATAGATTTATTAAAAATTTTCAAAATTTAACAATCAAATGAAATCTTGATATCAATAATAATTTTTTCGTAAGATTAATTAAGATTATATTTAGAGAATACATATTTAGGAAGAGTAAAGTTTACACTTATCACTGGTGTTACTGAAAAACACTTTAATAGTAAAATATAATTGTAATTTTCCTAATCTAGATAACCCGTAGAGTGAGTAAGAATTGTATGACAAAGCGAACCTTTGGTGTCATTGGCTTAGCGGTGATGGGAGAAAACCTCGCCCTTAATGTTGAAAGTCGTGGTTTTCCAATTGCTGTCTATAACCGCACAGCAAGTAAAACAGAAGAATTCATGAAAACTCGGGCCCAGGGCAAAGATGTTAAGGCGGCCTATTCATTAGAAGAGTTTGTAAAAGTTTTAGAACATCCTCGTAAGATTTTAGTAATGGTTAAAGCCGGGAAACCTGTTGACGCTGTTATTGAAGATTTAAAACCCCTTTTAGAGAAAGGAGATATGATTATCGACGGTGGTAATTCTCTTTTTGAAGATACCGAACGTCGTACTCAATATTTAGAATCAACAGGACTTGGTTTTGTTGGTATGGGTGTTAGTGGTGGTGAAGAAGGTGCATTAAAGGGTCCTAGTCTAATGCCTGGAGGTACCAAAGCTGCTTATCAAGAATTAGAGCCTATTCTAACTAAGATTGCAGCGCAAGTTGATGATGGTCCTTGTGTTACATTTGTCGGTCCTGGTGGAGCGGGGCATTATGTCAAAATGGTTCACAATGGAATTGAATATGGCGATATGCAGTTGATTGCAGAAGCCTATGACATTATGAAAAATGCACTTGGACTCAATAATCAAGAATTACATGAAGTATTTGCTAAATGGAATACTACTGATGAGCTTAATTCTTTCTTAATTGAAATTACTGCAGATATCTTCAAAAATATTGATCCAGAAAGTAACAAGGCCCTTCTTGACTTAATTTTAGATTCTGCTGGACAAAAAGGTACAGGTCGTTGGACGATAGTAACTTCTTTAGAATTAGGAGTTCCCATACCTACAATGTATGCAGCTGTGAATGCACGAGTAATGTCCTCCTATAAAGACGAACGAGTATCCGCTTCGAAACAATTAACTGGCTCTACTACCGAATTTAAAGGAAATGTTAGTGAGTTTGTTGATAAAGTAAGAGATGCTCTTTATTGCTCTAAAATATGTTCATACGCTCAAGGAATGGCTTTAATTGCTAAAGCTTCTAAGGAGTATTACAATGGCGAGATAAGCTTACCAGAATCATCTCGTATTTGGAAAGGTGGTTGTATTATTCGAGCTGGTTTCTTAGATAAAATTAAGAAAGCTTTTGTTGATAATCCAAACTTACCTAATTTACTTTTAGCTCCTGAATTTAAGCAAACTATACTAGATCGTCAAGATGCTTGGCGTGAAGTTCTTGTATTAGCCAGTCAAGCAGGAATACCAGTTCCCGCTTTTAGTGCCTCTTTAGACTATTTTGATAGTTATCGCCGTGCAGATCTACCTCAAAATTTAACTCAAGCACAACGGGATTATTTTGGAGCTCATACATATGAGCGTATCGATAAACCTAGAGGAGAATTCTTCCACACTGAGTGGGCTTCATAATTCTTCTTTTAATATAGACTTATAAATAAAATCCCTTTTTATAAATAAAAAGGGATTTTATTTATAGGAGTTAAATACTGATATAGATAAACTAATTTAATAGTATGTGGCTATAAGCTTTAGATTACCATTCATCTTTATCTAATTTTTTTTTATTTATTTGTTTTAAATTATCTGTTAAAGGATTCACAATTTTGAAAATAGCATCTTCTATAAAAGTTTTAAGAAACACATCTTGTCTATTCAATTGAAAATTTCGTTGTACTACTTCTTCAATGCCTCCTTGACCCCAGCTTTGATTATGATAAAAATATTCAATAAAACTTTGTCCTGCAATACGTGTTAGATAGGCTACTGTTAAGCCTTGCAAAACTTTTCCTACGAGATAACTCGATATATTTAGTTGTAATATTCTTCCTAAAATTTCAACAGCTCCTTTCGTTATTTGTAAACCTATTAAAGTTTTTCCTAAAGATAACGCTAGTTCTTTCCCTTCATCACTACTTAACTTATATTCATAAACTTGTCCAATTTCGACTATCATCTGTGTATTAACTGCTGCCGTTGCTAACATGTCAAAAAAAGGTAATGGATTAACAATCACAATACCTGCTGTCATCCATTGATATTGATTAATTATCTTGTTACTTTGTTTATTTCTTTGTTTATTAATAATCTGAGACATTTCCTCCCCTAAACGTTGAGATTTTATAAGAATGTTTTTGGTAATTAATTCTTGTCCTTCTGTTTGGATAATCATGACAATCTTTTTAGTTAAGATATTAATGTCAGCTGATAAATTTACTTTTTGCCTTGCCTTTAACTGTCTATTTTGAGGGTTTGCAGCTGTTAAGATTATATCTTCTATAAAAGTAAATTCTTTTATTTTATTTCTTAAGCTATTTAAAATTTTGATTTTATCTTTTTTAGAGTAAAGATCTGTTTTGTTAAAAATTAATAAAACTTTTTTACCAAAACTATTAATGAATTTTAAAAATTGATATTCAGATTCAGATAAATCATTATCTACGACAAATAGTAGTAAATCTGACTGTATAGATAACTGTTTTGCCAACATTTCTCTTTTTTCCCCTCCAGATCCCATTTCTAGAATACCTGGAGTATCCGTAATCAAAATTTTATTAGATAACTCTTCTAATTTAATGCGATAACTTATTCCAATTTTAGTTGTTCCCATAGAAGAATTTACTTGACCTATTACTTCACCAACTAAAGAATTTACAAGAGATGTTTTGCCTGCAGAACCTTTGCCAAAAATAATAATTTTAAATTCTTGTCTATCTAAATCATTTTTAATTTCTTTAGAACGCTTTAGCAGAGATTGTTTTGCAACTTTGTCTTTAATACTTTTTACTTGGTTGAGAACAATTCTTACATCTTCTAAAGAATTTTGTTTTCTATTTTTAAATTTAGGCAAATGGTTAATTTTATGCTTGAAATTAGATTTTCTAAAGAAGAGTTTATTGTAGTAGTGTACTAAGGCATAAATCAGAAATCCTGATATTCCTGTTATTAGAAATATTAGAATATTAGCTAGTAGCGGAGCAGTAAAAGAAATTTGTATGTAAAGTTGGTAAATAGAATTGACCAGCCAGATAATTAATCCAAGAATTAAACTTAACCCAAAAATTAAGATAATTAAACGATGAAAAGGCATAAGGAGCATATTAGCTAGCTAGCAATAAAACAAACTAAATTATTAAAATAATTACCCTCCTGATTTTTCAGAGAAAGTAAATCACATAAAGCTAAATATAATTTAAGGTACATTACTAAATTACATTTGAGGTCAAGGCTTGTTGGAGTATCAGAATAATATAATTCTTTCTAATATTTTAAGCTTAACTTAATCTTACCTTATGTAAATTAATTTTTAAATTTATCGATACTGAACAATATTGAATTATGGATAACTATAATTTATAGTAGGGTTTCAATTCTATTTAATAAATAATAAATTTATAAAAATTAAAACCATTAAAGCATATAAAATTCCACTATAAATATTACGATTCTATATGTTTACTTTGAAAATAATTTAAATAATTATTTTCAAAGTAATTTGTATTTATTATTAACTTTAATTTAATGAATCACATAGTTAAGTTACAAAGTAACACTATAGATTCATCACGAAAGCTGCACTATTACGTCAACTATTAAACTATATCGATTCCTATCTTCTCATATACTAATTGTATGTATTTAATTTTTGTTTATAAATATCAATATAATTAGATAGATTTTTTATTAATTAAGTTAATTTTATAGGAACTGCTGATTAAAAATCATATTTGAGGGCTACAATTCGACTAATATTCAAAATTAGTTAGAAAATATAGAAATTTTATAAATATGGCTCAATTAAAACGAACAACAGTTGGAATTGTTGGTGTTTCTGGATATGGAGGAATACAGCTAGTTAAGCTTTTACAAGAACATCCTTTAGTTGAAATTGTCTATTTAGGTGGAAAAGAAAGTACTGGAAAATTTTATGCTGAAGTATATCCGCATTTAGGACACGAAATTGATTTAGTTATAGAACCTATTGATATTGATTTAATTGTTTCTCGTTGCGAAGTAGTTTTTTTAGGTTTACCTAATGGCTATACTTGTGACCTTGCTCCTAAGCTACTTTCTAAAGGTTGTAAAGTTTTTGATTTATCAGCAGATTACCGGTTTAAAAATTTACAGGTTTATAGTTATTGGTACAATAAAAAACGTAATGACATAGAAACTGCAAATTCTGCTGTTTATGGTCTTCCAGAACTATATCGTACTGATATACAGTCAACTTCACTAATTGGATGTCCTGGATGTTATCCTACAGCTAGTCTGCTAGCTTTATCACCTCTCCTAAAACAAGGTTTAATACTTCCAGAAACCATCATTATTGATGCAAAGTCAGGAACTTCTGGGGGAGGTAGACAAGCTAAGATGAACTTATTGTTAGCTGAGGCAGAAGGATCACTTGGCACATACAATGTGGTTAGACATCGCCATACACCAGAAATAGAACAAATTTGCTGTGATTTGACTGGTCATGAGGTCAAAGTTCAATTTACTCCCTACTTAGTACCTATGGTTAGAGGAATACTGTCGACTGTTTATGCAAGTCTTAGGGATCCAGGATTAGTACGTGATGACTTACTAACTATTTACAAAGCTTTTTATCGCTTTTGTCCTTTCATTAGGATACTACCTAAAGGAGTTTACCCTCAAACAAAATGGGCCTGTGGAACAAATCTTTGTTACATTGGGATCGAAACCGATTCACGTACGGATCGAGTAATTGTTTTCTCTGCAATTGATAACCTTATTAAAGGACAGGCTGGACAAGCAATACAATGTCTCAACATTATGATGGGATGGGAAGAAACACTTGGCTTACCTCAATTATGCTTCTACCCCTAAGATAGATTGGAGCAGTAAAAATTGAGGATGTATTTTTATAGGAAACTAGCTAATTTTATACAACTGAAAACGTATATAAAATTTAACTGTGTATCTTAATTTTGATAAAACTTTTGAAATATACAACTTTATTTTGCCTTAAATTATTTTACTAATTGTATAGTAGAGGAAAGCTCTTCCTACTACATACTATTAGTATGATTTGTTTCGAAGTCTTTTTTACAAAGGAATTAAAGATTTAGGATAATGTTTCTCCCAATCTAAACCTACAATAATTGTAATATCAGAAGCTAAGTTACCTGTACTTTCCACAAGAACTTCGCCTATTCCTAAATCTATTCTTAACGCTGCTGCTCCTACACTGTCTCCATTTTGCGCTATGATACGAGTCTTATTAAGATTTTCTGGCCATTCATGACTAACAAAGGTACGTTGATATCCAGCATTCTTTAAAAAATCAGCTACTTGTTGTGCTGACTTGGGATTTTCAGTACTGTTCTGTACTGCTATTCTAAGACTGTTTGGGGTTGTTTCTCTAGCATTTAAGTTAAGCGAACCATAGTCAAAATATGTTGCAATCATACTCTTAATTTGACTATGATCTGGTAACCAATAACTTACTTCATGTTTACCATTTCCATTAAAATTACCAGGAAGCATTAACATTTGTACATTAGACCGTTGTATTTGAGAAGCAAATCCTGATAAGGCTACTAGTTCTTCAACTGTTAAGTTAGTATCGATATAAGAATTAATAATTGATAATATTTCAGGTATTCTTAATAAATTTTTAGGCTTTAAAGCTTGTTCAACTAAAGCTCTCATAAACATTTGTTGACGTTGTACCCTACCGATATCACCATAACGGTCATAACGAAAACGTAAAAAGGAAACCGCTTTTTGCCCATCTATATGTTGTTCACCTTCTTTAATATTAATGTAAAGATGTTGGCTATGATCGGTATATTTCATATTTTTAGGAACGTAAATGTTCACTCCTCCTAACGCATCAATTACTTTTTCAACTCCCTGGATATTAAATCTAACATAGCGGTTTATTGGGACTCCACCTAACAGGTTACTAATAGTTTCCGCAGCCAAAGAGGGTCCACCATAATAGTTAGCCTCATTTATCTTTCTTATTTCATGTCTAATAATTGCTTGAGTATCTCTAGGAATAGATAAAATACTTAATTTTTTAGTTATGGGATCAAATCTAGCAAGGACCACAGTATCAGATAAACCTTTGAAAGAATTGACTAAAGCGTGATGTCCTAATTTTTTTCTTTGTTTATTGTCATTTATCTCAGATGTTAAAACTTTAGTACCTAAGATAAGTACATTAACAGGGCGACTTAATTTTGGAAGACGTAAGTTAGTATAAGAAATAGCTTCATTTTGACTAAAAACCTTTTCCTGATTCTTAGTCAAAGAACTTCTTTGCAAGGGTGTTGATGACAAAGAGATAGCAACTAGTACTCCAATACTAGCTGATATGATACTAATCATTATCAGTCCTAAACGCATAAATGACCAGTTGGTATTTTCTCCTTTTTTTTTAATAGAAGATTTCTGATGAGATAAATTGTTAGGATTACTTTTCTTAAATGACACAGCTTTCTTTACACCTTAAATATCGTCTGAATATATTTCAAAACTTGCTTTTAAACAAAATTTTAACTGTTTTATGAATTATGATAACTTCTAAGACTAGAATGATAACCTTTCATAACAATCATTTTAAAAACTAAAAAAAAATCAAACTTCTTGTGAATTATTTTTTGCCCAATTTGAAATTTAAAGATAATTTAACTTTAACTTAGATAGATCAAAAGTAAATACATACTACTAATTCTAATTAAGCTAAATATTTATTCATATCGAATATCTCTAAGCTATAAACGAGAATTAACCAATCTATATTCTAGAAATAATTATTAAATAGTAATATATTTTTTGGCGTAGTTCTATTTAACTTGATAGATAGAACAGTAGCACTAAAAATTATATAAATATTGACTATTATTTTAAAAACAACTATCTTACTAAGTTATGATTAATAAAGATTCTATTTATATAAAAATAAAATTTATACCTTAAGTTAACTATTATAATTTTGCTAGCTTCATAGTATCATTCTAATTAATTTTTTTTTAGCTATTAAAAATATAATGTTTTTCCACTATTAGCTAATAACAGTAAAATTAATTGTAAATATTCAGACAGTACCTTTTAACGAGAAACTAAATAATCAAATAAAATTATATTTATTAGGTAAAACCCTCTAATGTTTTTAGAGGGTTTTACCTAATAAATATAATAGATCTATAAATTATCCTAAAAGTATTTTGGCTTTGGCAATAACATTTTCAACGGTAAAACCAAATTTTTCCATGCATACTTTACCAGGAGCAGAAGCACCGAAAGAATCAATACTAACAGAATCTCCTTCAAGACCTACATATTTTGCCCATCCTAAACTAGTTCCTGCCTCAACAGATAATCTTTTTGTTACGGCTTTAGGCAATACAGATTCTTTATAAGCTGCACTTTGTGCTTCGAATTGTTCCCAACAAGGCATAGAAACTACTCGCACTTTCTTACCCGTATTTGACAGTTGTTCGGCGGCAGATACACATAAGCTCACTTCAGAGCCTGTTCCTATAAGAATAATGTCAGGCTCTCCATTGCAGTCAAGTATAGTGTAAGCTCCTTTATAAACTCCTTCTATGGAGGTTCCAGGTAAGTTAGGTACATTTTGGCGGGTAAATACTAACAAAGTGGGTAAATTACTCTGTGCATTTTCAATAGCAATTTTATAAGCTCCAGAACACTCATTTCCATCTGCAGGTCTTATGACTGTTAAATCTGGAATGGCACGAAGAGAAATTACAGTTTCTATTGGTTGATGAGTAGGTCCGTCTTCTCCTTGTCCGATAGAATCATGAGTTGTTACCCAAATTACTCCTGCTTTAGATAATGCAGATAATCTAATAGAAGCCCTTACATAGTCAGTAAAAATTAAAAATGTGGCGCAATAGGGAATTAAACCAGAATTATGAAGTGCTATTCCATTACAGATAGCCCCCATAGCATGTTCTCTTACACCAAAATGAACATTACGATTCTCATAATGTCCTTTCTGAAAATCGCCAGAATCTTTAAGTTCTGTTAAATTAGAATGAGTTAAATCTGCTGACCCCCCTATTAATTCAGGTAAGACAGGAGATAAATAATTCAATATGTTAGCAGAATGTTTACGAGTGGATATCCCAGTGTCTTCCGGTGTGAAACTTGGAAGTACTTTAGCCCAATCTTGAGGAATTTGACCATCCACATAGCGTTCAAACTCAGAAGCTTCTGAAGGATATTTTACTTTGTAATCATTAAGAGTAAGATTCCACTTTGATTCGTAATCTGCACCTCTTTTAACAGATTTACTCATATGAGTGAGAACATCTTCAGGTATAACGAAAGGCTCGTACTCCCATCCTAAATTTTTTCGAGTGAGATTAATCTCTTCTGTGCCTAGAGCAGCTCCATGAATTCCCGCAGTGTTTTGTCTGTTAGGAGAACCATAGCCAATGGTAGTTGTCACCTTTATCATTGTAGGTTTATCAGTGACTTGTTTAGCTTTCTCAATAGCTTCAGCGATAGCTACTAAATCAGTATTACCATTTTCTACATGTAGAACATGCCATCCATAAGCTTCAAACCGTTTGGATACATCTTCTGTGAATGCTACATCAGTAGAGCCATCAATAGAAATATGATTATCATCATAAAGAGCAATCAATTTTCCCAACCCCCAATGTCCAGCGATAGAGCAAGCTTCGCTAGCTATTCCTTCCATATTACAACCATCGCCTAATAAAACATAGGTATAATGATCAACAATGGTGGCATCAGGTTTATTAAACTTAGCTGCTAAATGAGCTTCTGCAAGAGCCAATCCAACACCATTAGCTATTCCTTGTCCTAGAGGACCAGTAGTTACTTCAACACCTTCAGTTTCAAAATTTTCAGGGTGTCCAGGAGTTTTTGATCCCCACTGACGAAATTGCTTAATATCATCAATGGTCACACTATCATAGCCAGTTAAACAAAGCAAAGCATAGTGCAACATGCTGCCATGTCCAGCAGAGAGAACAAAACGATCACGATTAAACCATTTAGGATTTTTAGGATTAAACCGCAAAAATTTATCCCATAAGACAAATGCCATTGGAGCTGCGCCCATTGGTAGTCCTGGGTGACCTGATTTTGCTTTTTCAACAGCATCAACAGCTAAAAAACGGATAGAGTTAATGCAAAGTTCTTCGAGCGACCGGGTAGCAGCGATCATAATTTTTTCTAGTAATGAACTACAGTAAAATAACGATTCGGTATGGAGTAGAAAACTTACCAGTTGTCAATTACCCCAGATTTTGTCTTTATCATCCCACTCTAATGTAACGATGGGAAGATGTGAAATCAAAATTTTATTGAAATATTTATATTTTCTTTAAGATGAATAAGTTATCAACCATTTTGTTTTTAAAGATTACTAAAATTAAATATCATTTTCTAATAAGATATATTCTGCAAATAAATAATACTTGGTATATATCGTAATTGTTTCAGAGAAAATATCTTTAAGCAGGAAGTTATTACTATTTCTAAATCTATATTGTTGCGTATTTATTATAAAAAGATACTATTGGATAGCTACATATTAACCTATTTTCGTGGTATTCTTGGTTTTTATCTAAAAAAACTTAAATACAAAATCTAGAAAGTTTTAGGATTTACCAACTTTAAACCTTCACTATACACTCTTTAATTATGCATTTATTAAATATAGCAAATTGAATATTTCACACTTAATTTACTTCTAGTTTATTAAAGTTAATTCATTTTTGATAAGATTAAGATATTACATATTATAGAACAGGTGTACGATTATGTTTCCATCCATCTAATTATAAGCTCCTTAGTTACTTTTCCTGAAATTATATAATTAGGGCCATTGCATAATAATATTCGAACATATACTAGTATTGATATATCCTTAGATAAATGACTAAATTTTGAAGGGTTGCAAGCAATCTAAAGGTTACGTTAAATTTAATTAAGCTTAGAGTTATTTCTTGAGCATATTGTCGATACTGATCGCAACTTCTTGACAAGAATACATACATCGCTAAATCAAGTCTTGATAACAACGAGAAACCTTAACTTATGAAAATATCTTGGAGAACTCTATTACTCTGGACTTTACCACTTCTAATAGTTTGCTTTTTTATTTGGCAAGGTCAATTCCCTCCTGCCTCAGAGCAACTAGGAAATAGTACGGCCAACAAACGTATAACTTACGGGCGTTTTTTAGAATATTTAGACACGAATCGTGTTGTAGGTGTAGATCTTTATGAAGGTGGACGTACAGCTATTGTACAAATAGCAAATCCTGAATTAGAAGATCAAATACAACAATCACGAGTAGATTTACCAATATACTCTCCTGACTTAATAGCAAAAATACGTTCGTCTAATGTAAATATAGAATCCCATCCTATCCGTAATGAAGGAGCGTTATGGGGATTCTTAGGAAATTTGTTATTCCCTATTTTACTTATTGGATCTCTATTTTTTCTTTTTCGTCGTTCCAGTAATTTGCCAGGAGGACCTGGGCAAGCAATGAGTTTTGGAAAATCCAAAGCTCGTTTTCAAATGGAAGCAAAAACAGGCATCATGTTCCATGATGTAGCTGGTATTGATGAAGCGAAAGAAGAGTTGCAAGAGGTTGTCACTTTCCTCAAAGAACCAGAACGTTTCACTGCTATAGGAGCAAAAATTCCTAAAGGAGTATTGTTAGTAGGCCCTCCAGGAACTGGAAAAACTCTTTTGGCTAAGGCTATTGCTGGAGAAGCAGGAGTCCCTTTCTTTAGTATTTCTGGCTCTGAATTTGTAGAAATGTTTGTAGGTGTTGGTGCTTCTCGTGTTCGTGATTTATTTAAAAAAGCCAAGGAAAGTGCTCCTTGTCTAATATTTATTGATGAAATAGATGCTGTTGGTCGTCAAAGAGGCGCTGGAATTGGCGGCGGAAACGATGAAAGAGAACAAACCCTTAATCAACTATTAACAGAAATGGATGGTTTCGAAGGTAATACAGGAATAATTATTATTGCTGCCACTAACCGTCCGGATGTTTTAGATTCTGCTTTAATGAGACCTGGACGTTTTGATAGACAAGTTATGGTTGATGCACCTGACTTTAAAGGTAGAGTTGAAATTCTAGAAGTTCATGCTCGTAATAAAAAATTAGCTCATGATGTTTCTCTTAAATCTGTTGCACGTAGGACTCCTGGCTTTAGTGGAGCGGATCTGGCTAATTTATTAAATGAAGCTGCAATCCTTACAGCTCGCCGCCGTAAAGAGGCTATAACAATCTTAGAAATAGATGATTCGATTGATCGTATTGTTGCTGGTATGGAGGGAACTCCATTAATTGATAGTAAGAGCAAGCGTCTAATTGCTTATCATGAAGTTGGTCATGCCATTGTTGGAACCTTGATTAAAGATCATGATCCAGTACAAAAAGTTACCCTGATTCCTCGTGGTCAAGCACGTGGATTAACATGGTTTACTCCTAATGAAGAACAAGGGTTAATAACCAAGACACAATTAATAGCTCGTATAGCAGGTGCTCTAGGAGGACGAGCAGCTGAAGAAGAAGTCTTTGGCTATGACGAAGTTACGACTGGTGCTGGGAGTGATCTACAGCAGGTTTCGGATGTTGCTCGTCAGATGGTAACTCGTTTTGGAATGAGTGATTTAGGACCTTTATCACTAGAAAACTCTTCTAGTGAAGTTTTTCTGGGAGGAGGGTTAATGAATCGAGTTGAATATTCTGAGGAAGTTGCTATGAAAATTGATAATCAAGTACGTACCTTAGCAAAACAAAGTCATCAAATAGCTAAACAACTTATTAGAGATAATCGCGAGGTAATTGATCGTCTTGTAGAATTACTAATCGAGAAAGAGACCATTGATGGCGAAGAACTTCGACAAATTGTGGCTGAATATACATACATACCTGAAAAAGAACAATTCATATCACAGTTATAATTTAATTAAAAAATATTTACTATATGTAGTATGGACGCATAACTGCGTCTTTTTTATTGATTTTTTTAATCTAAAGTATTTTAAATATACGAATAAGAACAAATAAGTCCATTCAGTTTGAACTTAATTTTAATAAATAATATTGTGAATATAAGTATTCCCACAAAAAAATAAAAATAACTTTTTATCGATGAAGATTGTTAAAAAATACTTTTCTTTTATAAGTGTCAATAATTGTTTAGTCGAAAACTTATCTCAAAGTTAGATTGACATAATGATAAAATATAGGACTACTTGTTTTGATAAAAACTAATTTATTTAAAGCTTGATATGAAAAATTTAATGACTATATGCTAAATATATCTAGTGTTCATTTTTAAGATATTGCTAAGCGTTTGTTTAATATTTTAACTCTACGTTTAGCAACTTTATTATCTAAATCATTCTCCAAAGTCTTTCTATATGTTTCAAGAGCTTTTTCTGTCATTTGTTTCTTTTCATAAGCGTTAGCTAAATTATTAAGCGCAATTATGTATTGAGGATGAAGTTTAATTGCATCCTTATAATTACGAATTGCTAAATCTATTTGTTCTTGAGATAAATAACAAAAGCCTAGAGCATTGTATATTAAAGCTTGATTCTCTGGCTCTAAATTTTTACCTATTTCAAGTCCTTTATTAAATAAATTAGTTGCCTGAATATATAGTTTTTTATTGAGATATAAACTTCCCAGTTCATAATATTCTTGAGCTGAACCTTTCTCTTTTTGTAGCTTCTTCTGCAGCTTGTAGAATTGTTTTTCAGTACGAGTAGTTCGTATAGTTTGTAAAACCACAAAAAATCCTAGTGTTCCTAAAAGTAAGACGACGCCTGACAAATAAATAGCTGGTAGGAGTTCATTCATTGTTTTTATCCTTATAATATGACTATTGAATTATACTGTTTTTCAACTAGAAAGATGTTTTTTTTCTAAGGAAGATCCCAATATTTAATTCGTTGGTTCAACCAGCCAGAAATTTTTAAACGATAGATTGATTGATTAATAAAATTTCGCAAATCAGAAGACTTTAAGCCTTTAGGCATTGCGACTCCTAAGCCTTTTGTAGATAACTTTAGCGATAATCTGTGGTATTGTGGGTATTCTTTAATCCATCCTGCTAAGATACTATTATCTGAAGCGAAAGCATCTACTTCTCCATTTTCCATTAAATTAAGAGCTTCTTTATAAGAATTAACACCGATTAAGTTTATTTTTGGGAAACTAGAACGAATACTAGAAATAGTATCAGAATAATTAATTACAGCTACTTTTAAGTTAAATAAATCAGATGAATTTTTTATTTGATGGTTATTAGTAATAATTCCTGTGCTATCTAAATAGTAATATGGGCTAAAATTAATTAAACGAGAGCGAAAAGAATTAATCGTCATTCTAGCAATTACTATATCTACTTCACCATCGATAACTTTTTGTAAACGTTCTTGATTATCAACAATTTTAAAGATTATTGAATCAGCATTACCTAGAATATCTTCAGCCAATTGTTTTGCTAAATCAATCTCTAAGCCTTCTAACTGATTTCTACGATTGAGAAAACTTAAGGGACGAGTATTGTCTTTTACAGCAACAATTAGTTTTCCTCGTTCTCTGATTTGTTCTAAACTAGCAGAATGAACAATATTATAATTTAAACCTAATCTAAAACTAATAATAAAAGTTAAAAATAGCCTGTAAATTTTTAGAGAATTGAACATTGAGGTCTTGATTTAAAAGAATAAATCATACTTTGAAAAATTGACATTGTTAAACTAAAAATAGATTATCTAAAAATTATGACTTTTTACAACTTTTCTATTATCTAAGATAATTATTTTTTTAGCACAGAAGATAGAGCTTCATTTTAACCATAAAAAAGTTTACTTTCAGCTAGATCAGCCAATATAGTCAGCAATAAATTTAGAATTAAACATTACTATAAAAAGCAAGTATTTAAGATTTTAACCTATTGGTATTAACAAGATTTATTCTCTAGTGCAAAAATCTTGTTACTCGAGTAACTTTAATCTAAATTCTAAGCCAAAAAAATTAACTATCTTTATTATTTGTCAGTGTAATGATGAAGTTCTGATTTAATTTCCATAGAACTAAATTGTAATCTTTCTAAATCAAATAAAGACATTGATTCTATACCAAAAGAAGCAATTCCCATACTTACTAATCCTGTAGCTACTGTACCCATTGCTACAGTACCAAAAGAAATAAGTCCCATAGGGACAATCCCTATAGCGATAATTCCCATAGGTGCTATTCCAATAGAAATATAGCCAGTAGGACTAATACCAATAGAAATTAATTTATTTTTTTTTGTACCACATTCTCCCATCGGTTGAACGTCAACAATTTTTTCCGTTCTTAATTTAGACATCATAAAATCTACTATAGTAAAACAATTTATCACATCATATTCTACTTATAAGTATCTAAAATCGTCAAAAGACACTACACAAAACTTATTAGGCGATGTGTAATTGTTAAAAATATCTCAAATAATCTCGTTTTATAAAAATTAAAAAGCTTAAAATAATTACTTTATTTAAAAGTTTGTAATAGGAAATTTAAAATTTCTATTAATTAGAAAATAAATTTTCTATAATCTAACTACTATAGACATTGTCAATAATATTTCAAATGATTAGATCAGGAAGCACAATTGCAGGAATTGCAACAGCGATAGTCCCCGAAGAAGGAAGTGTTGGTATAGTCCGTTTATCAGGAGATGAAGCCTATACTATTGCAAAAAAAATATTTACAGCTCCTGGAAAGCAGAAATGGGAATCCCACAAAGTTCTTTATGGTTATATTTCTTCTCCAAAAAATCTACAGGTTATAGATGAAGCTTTACTAATATTAATGCTAGCTCCTCGTTCTTATACGCGTGAAAATGTTGTGGAATTTCATTGTCATGGAGGAATAATAGTAGTTCAGCAGGTTTTGCAGTTATGCTTAGAAGAAGGAGCTATATTAGCGGAACCTGGAGAATTCACGCTAAGAGCCTTTCTTAACGGTAGAATTGATCTAACTCAAGCTGAAAGTATTTTAGAGTTAGTTGGAGCAAAATCACCTTTAGCTTCTCAGATAGCAATGGCAGGAATACAAGGAAAATTGTCTGATCCTATTAAGAAATTACGTCTTGATTGTTTAGAGTTACTTTCTGAAATTGAATCAAGAATAGACTTCGAAGAAGATTTATTGCCATTAAGTCAAACTTTAATTTTAGAAAGAATACATAATTTCTTAAATAGAGTCGAAAATTTATTATCAACTTCTAACACTGGAGAACTTTTACGAAGTGGACTTAAAGTTGCTATCATAGGTCGTCCTAATGTAGGTAAGTCAAGTCTTTTGAATGCTTGGAGTAGAACTAATCGAGCTATTGTAACTGATTTACCTGGAACAACTAGAGACATAATAGAATCTAACTTAATAATTAAAGATATACCTGTTAAGGTATTAGATACAGCTGGAATTAGAAGTACAGATGATCAAATAGAAAAAATTGGTGTTCAGCGAACACATCTTGCCGCAAGTCAAGCTGACCTCATCCTATTGACGATTGATGCCAAAGTAGGTTGGACTAAAAACGAAATAGAAATTTATGAAAAGATAGAACATCTTCCAATGATATTAATAGTTAACAAGATTGACTTGGCTACTCCTGATCTATCTATGATTCCTTCAAAAATTCAAGAAGTCATTAAAATCTCTGCTATAAAACATTCAGGAATTGATTTAATTGAAGAAGCTATTTTAAATTTTATTAATAAGAAAAGTTTAATAGCAAAAAATATTGACTTTACCATTAATCAAAGACAGTTAGAAATTTTGATACGTGTTAAATTGGCTTTCGAAGATATCGTAAAGACAATTAATGATGAACTTCCATTAGATTTTATAACAATTGATTTACGATCTGCTATTAAAATATTAGGAGAAATTACAGGAGATGATGTAACAGAAAGTTTGTTAAGTAAAATATTTAGTACTTTCTGTATTGGTAAATAAATATATTCTTATCTAAAAAATTATAAATATTAATTAGAATAAATTAATAAATGAGAAATAAGGATAATAAATAATACATATTTCAAAATCATCAAAAAGATATTATTACTAGTACACTTTCAAATTTCTATTTTTGTTGTAAAGAATTGAAACTTTGTATTTCTTTCTCTATTTTTTCCTTGCTTAACTTATTTCCAATTAACACCAATTTAGTTTCCTTTGGCTCGTTAAAATTCCAAAAACGATCATAAAAGGTATTAAAACGATTTCCTACTCCTTGTAGAACTAAACGCATAGGCTTATGGGCAACATGGATAAATCCTTTAATACGATAAATTTCATGATTTTCGACTAATTTAGATAAAATATTAATTAATATTTTTGGTTCATACGCTTTAGAGGTAATAATTGTAATTGCATTAATATTATCATCATGATGATGCTCTTCACTATCATGGTGAGTAGGTCGACTCTCTAAATTCTCTTCCACATGTGCATTGAACCCCAATAGAATATCTATATTAATTTTTCCTTGATGGCATGCAATTATTTTTACACCATTTCTTAACTTACTTGATAGCCAATTTTTTATGATTGATAATTCTTTCTCATCTACTAAATCACATTTAGTCAATAAAACCAAATCTGCGCAGGTTAGTTGATCTTCAAATAATTCCTCAATAGGAGTTTCATGTTCTATGTTATGGTCTTCATCTCTTTGAAGTGTTAAAGAATTTAAATTACTTACAAATTTACCACAAGTTAATGCTTCACAATCTACTACAGTTACAACACCATCTACTGTAGTACTGTTCCTAATCTCTGGCCATTTAAAAGCTTGAATCAAAGGTTTGGGCAACGCAAGACCAGAAGTCTCGATAAGAATACAATCCAATGAATCTCGGCGTTCTAAAAGTTTTTCAATACTAGGATAAAACTCTTCTTGAACTGTACAACATAAACATCCATTTTTAAGCTCTATAATATTATTCTCAGGATTTTCACCTTCTTCACAAATCTGACAATCTTTTAATATTTCTCCATCAACTCCTACTTCTCCAAACTCGTTAACTAAAACAGCAATACGACGTCTTTTATTATTTTGTAACAAATGTCGAATTATAGTAGTTTTTCCAGAACCAAGAAATCCCGTTATTATTGTAGCTGGTATTTTATGCATAAATTAGTATTAGTAAGTTTCTTGTAAATTAGTATAATTTATAATGTCCTCAATAATTTTATTAATTCCCTTTTTAAGTAAATAGTAATTAAATATAAAAAGTTTTTTTAAACATAATTAACTATTTGACTTATTGATACTAAATATATCTAACTAAAATTATCTTTAAGTTGTCTGATTTTCTGAAATATTTCAATAGGGTTATTGGTTTTAAATATTTTTCGTAAAGATGGATAATCACATCTTAAGAAGGGATTAGTTTCTTTCTCTTCTTGTAAAAAAGATGGAATAGTAGCTTGGTTATTCTTACGAAGATTAATTACTTTATCATAACGAAGAAGTAAATTATGATTATCTTTCTCAATAGTCAAAGCAAATTTAAGATTATTCACTGTATATTCATGAGAACACCAAATACGAGTTTTATTTGGTAATGTTCTTAGCTTTATTAGCGAGTTATACATTTGTTCAGCAGTTCCTTCAAATAAACGTCCACATCCTCCTGCAAATAATGTATCCCCACAAAATAATTCTCCTGTTTCTTGATGAGAGCTTGGGGGAAAGTAATATGCAATATGACCGTTGGTATGACCAGGAATGAAAAAAATTTCAGCATTTTTGTTAGCAAAATTGAATTGATCACCCTCTCTCAAATAATGATTTTGACCTGGAATTCGTCCTTTATCTTGTTCACTTCCATAAATCGAAACATAGGGAAATTGTTCTATTAACTTCTTGTTTGCTCCTATGTGGTCTTGATGGTGATGAGTATTTAAAATTGCTACTAATCTTGTTCTTGATTTTTTTAAATAATCAAGAACTACGCGATAATTAGCTGGATCTATCACAACAGAGGTTTTATCTTTAAAATTCTGCACTACAAAAATGTAATTATCTGATAAAGCTGGCAAGCACTTAATGTACATAATGATATTTATTCTTAAAGTTTGACACATTAGGATCATTGTTTAAAATGAAAATAATACGAGAAACTAGATAATTATCTAGTTAGTCATAAAAATCGAAAAATTTAAGGTAATACTTCCATTTAATGAATTAAAGATAAGTTTTATTTATTAAATGGAAAAAGGTTTAATTATTTGTTCATAATAAAAATATTTTTCAAGAATTATTTTAGAAGCTAAAAATAAAAGTATTCCGAGATAGTATTTGGCTTATATTAAGTAGTTAAGATTTTTTAAACATTCTTTTATAAATGAAAGTCCCTGAATTTACTCAAAAACTTCGTCAACTTACAACTGTTAATATCCAAAATAATTGGTTTACAAATTCAGAGGAAGTAAAAACAAATATAATTGATTTTACTGACTTAGACTTGATGGTAGTAGATAAAAAAGAATTTTTAACTTGGAATGCAGGTAGTCAAACAAAGTGGTTAATACAAGAAATTATTATTCAAGAATCTTTGAATGGATACTGTTTAAAAGGATTTTCTTTAAGGTTATCATTAACTTGGTGGGCAGAGAAAGTTCAAATATTTGTTAATAAAAAACTAGTACAAGTAGGAGATTTATTTGATTCCTCAGCAAGAATTTTACTAACATCTTCAGTTAAGAAGGAACGAAAAATTGTCGTTTCTTTATGTTTAACTAGTCCCAGCCATGATATTGGGGCGTTAATGAAATCTCAACTTATTTATGAAAAAAATCATCATTTAATTGATCCAGGATTTCTTGCTGACGAAATAGATATACTCTATAAGTATTTATATACGTTTAAACCTAACAAGGTTAACTTTTTAGAGAAACAAATTAATAGATTTGATTGGACAAGTATAAATAATTCTGAACATTTCAATAATCAAATATATCAGATGCGTTGGAAACTAATGTCGTTAAGTAATGATATTAAAAAACGTAACTTTAATATCCTTGGACATGCACATCTCGATATGGCTTGGTTATGGACAATCAATGAAACTTGGGAAATAGGAAAGCGAACTTTCCAGTCAGTAATAAACCTACAGAATGATTTTAAAGATTTAACATTTTGTCATACTTCTCCTGCTCTCTATGAATGGATCGAAAAAAAACAGCCTGATCTTTTTCAAGAAATTATGACACAGTCCAGGAAAAATAAATGGGAGGTATTAGGAGGAATGTGGATTGAACCAGAAGTCAATTTAGTATCTGGAGAATCTCTTGTAAGACAAGTATTATATGGGCAGAGGTATATTAAAGAAAAATTTGGAGAAACTACCAAGGTTGCTTGGTTACCAGATAGTTTTGGTTTTTGTTTACAGTTGCCACAAATATTTAAATTAAGTGAAATAGATTATTTTGTTACCGGAAAGTTACACTGGGGACGTTCTGTAAAATTTCCTCATAGTATTTTTTGGTGGAAATCTCTTGATGGCACCAAAATATTGACATTAATGTCTCCACCAAATACAGAAGGTGTAGTAAATACTAAGCCTGGAACTATGACAGATTACAGTGTTCAATGGGAAAAAGAGACTCAGCTAAAGGAAATTTTTTGGATTCCAGGGATAGGAGATCATGGTGGTGGACCAACGCGCGATATGCTAAAAGTTGTTAATCGCTGGAGTAGATCTCCTTTTTTTCCTAATATTACTTTTACTACTGCTAAAAAATACTTAGACAAAGTTTTCAATATCATAAAAAATGAACTTAATATTCCAACTTGGGATGATGAACTATACTTGGATTTACATCGAGGTTGTTATACAACTCATGCAGATCAAAAATATTTTAATCGTCGTACCGAAGAATTATTATATAAAGCAGAACTTTGGGTATCTATCAGTTCTATTATTGATAATAAATCTGTTAGTGAAAATACTAGGAACAGTATACAATCTGCATGGAAGCAAACTTTACTAAATCAGTTTCATGATATATTGCCAGGAACTTCTACGAGTGATGTATTTATAGAAGCTAACAAAGGATGGAAAAAAACAAAGTCAATCGCAGAAGAAGTCCTAAACAAAGCTCTTAGAAAGATCGTATCTTATATAGAATATCCACCAGCTCCACATATTTTTGCCAAACCCATTGTTATTTTTAACCATTTAAACTGGGAAAGATCTGAGGTCATTGAACTTGATACTCAAGGTGATAAGTATGAAGTCTTTGATCTCAACCACAATAAATTGTGTATTCAAATGTCACATAGTAATAAATTATTATTTTGTGCTGATAATATTCCATCTATCGGATATAAAATCTTTTGGATAATTCCTTCTAATAAAGTTACATATACCAAGACAAAAGTTACAGAAGAAAAAGATTGTAATTTTACTTTAGAGAATAGTTTCTTAATGGTAGAAATTAGTAGAGAAACAGGGAATATTGCAACAATCTATGATAAGGTCAATCATTGTAATGTTCTAAAAACAGAAGGTAATCAATTAGAAAGTTTTCAGGATAAAGGACAGTATTGGGATGCTTGGAATATTGATCCAGAATATAATAAATATCCTTTGCCTAATGCAACATTGAAATTTATTGAGGTTTTAGAAAAAGGTCCTATTCAATGGAAAATAAGAGTCATTAAAAAGATAGGACAATCTCAATTTATTCAAGATTATATATTACAGATAAATTCTTCTATCTTAGAGATTGAAACTACTGTTGATTGGAAAGAAACATATGTATTAGTTAAAGCTTCTTTTCATTTTAGTATTAGAGGTGATTATACTAGTTATGAAATTCCTTTTGGTTCTATAAAAAGAACAAACCTGTCTAAAACAAGTTATGAAAAATCAAAATGGGAAGTTCCAAGTTTGAGATGGGCTGATATTACTGACAACAATAATAGTTACGGAGTTAGCTTACTAAATGATTGCAAATATGGTTATGATAGCAGGAATGACTTGTTAAGATTAACTTTATTAAAAAGTCCCAGATGGCCTGACTCGAATTGTGACAAAGGAATTCATCAGTTTAGTTATGCTATTTATCCCCATAAAGGTACTACAAAAGAGGCAAAAACTATTCATAAGGCACATGAATTTAATATGCCTTTACAAGTCATTAGAATTAACAGTCAGTATAAATGCAGAGCTAAGTTACCTCCTGTTTTCTCAGGGATAAGTATCAATAATGATAACTTAATTCTGTCTGCATTTAAACCTTCAGAAGATAAGAAATATAATTATATACTAAGGTGTTACGAATCTGAGGGAGAAAAAACGAATATAGATTTCAGAAGTGATCTAGAGTTAAGATTAGACAAAAAAGTTAATTTATTGGAACAAGAAGTTGATCAAAATAAATACTTAGTTAAGCCCTGGGAGATTATAAGTTTTATGCTTATAGATAAAAATTTATGTAATTAAAGTTTAGTACATATTTTGTTTTTATATAATAATGTAAAAAAACTTATACATAAGGATTTTTTAATCAATTAAAATATTAATAACTATTATTACTCAACCAAGTAATTGCTACCCTTAATAATTCTTCTATATCTATCTTTTTTAATAAGAATTTATTATTTTGTAAATAAGTAGTTGCAAGATTAACTTCTTTATGACTGTAACCTAAAGATAATAAGGTCAATTGAATATCTTCCAACATACCTTCATATGAAATACAAAAAGATGATTCTGCTTTTATTTCAAATAACTCCATTAATTTTAATAATTTACTATTTAATTCTAAAATTATTCTTTCAGCTGTCTTCTTACCTACTCCAGGTGATTTAGATAATGTTTTAATATCACCTGAACAAACTGCTTTTATTAACTCTTCTGAACCTAACGTGTTAAGCAAAGTGATTGATAATTGTGCCCCAATACCAGTAATATTTACTAGCTGACGAAAAATCTCTTGTTCCAACTTATCAATAAATCCATATAAAATCTGGCAATCTTCTCGTATTTGCATGTGTATAAAAACTTTAATTTGATCTGATTTCCTATCAGATATTTTTTTTGCTAGCTTGGAAGTAATTTGTAATTCATATCCTATTTGATTAACTTCCATAACTAAAATTATTCGATTTTTAGTATTGTTTACAATCTCGACAAATTTTCCCTTAAGATAGTGAATCACAAGCGCCTTATATATTGATTAACAGTAAAATTGCAACAAAATTATTAAATTTGATATTATCAAAGAAAATATAACTTTAACAATAATCTTCTGTCTATATCTGAAGTTTGATATTTGAAACGATATTTTTATGGAGTAAAATAAACAGTTAAAGCCTATTTTTTTAAAAAAATAATTATTCTTCTTAGAACTCCTTTCAATTAGTAATTATTGAAATTAACTTATATTTTTAAAAAATATAAGTTAATTTATTTATGTCGAAAATTAGAGTGATTTCTGAATATTTAAACTTAGTAACTAAGCTTAAGATTTTTATTTTTCTATAAGCTGATCGAAGACCTTCTTTTTTAGTTCGATATGTCTTTAGTGAAGCTTTACCTAAAAAGGCGGCACTATAAATGTAAACCTAATCTTAATAATTGTTAAGCTTCTTTCTCAGAACATAGATCTAACCTTTATTATTTATGATGAATGGAATGCTTTTGATTGCTTTGCTTGGAACTAAATTGAAACAGGCATACTAAAATGCGGTCATGTAGATAAAGCAAGTTGTTTTATCATCAATGGATGCTGCACTCAAAAGAAAAACCTTAAAGTTTATAAAGTTTATTGTCGAGAGAGAAGAACCCTCATGGCAAAAGGTACTGAGGCGAGAGCTAAGGTTATAGTAGATATCGATCCAGTGCCCACCTCTTTTGAAAAATGGGGTGAGCCAGGACATTTTGATCGCACTTTGGTTCGAGGTCCCAAAACTACTACTTGGATTTGGAACCTCCATGCTAATGCACACGATTTTGATAGTCAAACAGATGATCTAGAAGATGTTTCACGGAAAATTTTCAGTGCGCACTTTGGTCATCTAGCCGTTATTTTTGTTTGGCTGAGCGGCATGTTTTTTCATGGCGCAAAATTTTCTAATTATGAAGCGTGGTTAACTAACCCAACACTTATCAAGCCTAGCGCTCAAGTTGTTTGGCCAGTCGTAGGCCAAGGAATTTTAAACGGAGATATGGGTGGTGGTTTTCATGGTATTCAGATCACCTCTGGTCTGTTCTATCTATGGAGATCCTCAGGTTATACTAATAGCTATCAACTCTATGCTACTGCCATTGGTGCATTAGTCATGGCTGCTTTAATGTTGTTTGCTGGATGGTTCCATTACCATAAAAAAGCTCCCAAGCTTGAATGGTTTCAGAACGTGGAATCCATGCTTAATCATCATGTAGCGGGAATATTAGGATTAGGTTGCCTTTCTTGGGCAGGTCATTTAATTCATGTTTCTTTACCAGTTAATAAGTTGTTAGATGCTGGGGTAGCTATCAAGGATATCCCTCTTCCTCATGAGTTTTTCGATGCTAGCAAAATGGCCGAATTATATCCAAGTTTTGCTAACGGAGTAACTCCTTTCTTTACTTTGAATTGGGGAGCATATTCAGATTTCTTAACTTTTAATGGTGGACTAAATCCACAGACAGGAAGCTTGTGGCTTACTGATATAGCTCATCACCATTTAGCAGTTGCTGTCCTTTTTATAATTGGCGGCCATGTTTATAGAACTAACTGGAATATTGGTCATGGGATGAAAGAGCTTCTTGATGCTCATCAAGGTCCTCTTACAGGAGAAGGTCATAAAGGCTTATATGAAATTTTAACTACTTCATGGCATGCCCAGTTAGCAGTCAATTTAGCGCTGTTAGGGTCATTGAGTATCATAATAGCTCAGCATATGTATGCTATGCCTCCTTACCCTTATTTGGCAACTGATTATGCGACTCAGCTATCTTTATTTACCCATCATATGTGGATTGGTGGATTTTTAATAGTTGGTGCTGGTGCGCATGGTGCAATCTTTATGATAAGAGATTACAATCCTGCCCAAAATGTCGATAACCTCTTGGATAGAGTAATTCGTCATCGTGACGCAATAATCTCCCATCTTAATTGGGTTTGTATGTTTCTTGGTTTTCATAGTTTTGGACTCTATGTTCACAACGATACTATGAGAGCACTAGGACGTCCACAAGACATGTTTTCAGATTCAGCTATTCAATTACAGCCAATTTTTGCTCAATGGTTGCAGAATATTCACACACTAGCACCTAGTGGAACAGCACCTCATGCACTAGCAACTGCTAGCTATGCTTTCGGTGGTGATACTATTGCAATTGCTGATAAAGTTGCTATGATGCCTATTACTTTAGGAACAGCTGATTTCATGATTCATCATGTTCATGCTTTTACTATTCATGTAACTGTTCTTATTCTTTTAAAAGGTGTACTGTATGCTCGTAGTTCTCGTCTTATTCCAGACAAGAATGAACTAGGATTCAGATTCTCTTGTGATGGTCCTGGACGAGGCGGTACTTGCCAAGTTTCTGGTTGGGATCATGTATTCCTTGGATTGTTTTGGATGTATAACTCTATCTCTGTAGTTATCTTTCATTTTTCTTGGAAAATGCAATCAGATGTTTGGGGAACGGTATCTTCTAGTGGAGATGTTACACATACTACTTTAGGTAACTTTGCACAAGGCGCTATTACCATCAATGGTTGGCTAAGAGACTTCCTTTGGGCACAATCAGTTAACGTAATTAATTCTTACGGTTCTGAATTATCAGCATACGGAATTATGTTCTTAGCTGGTCACTTTGTATTTGCTTTTAGTTTAATGTTCCTATTTAGTGGACGTGGTTATTGGCAAGAACTTATAGAGTCTATTGTTTGGGCTCATAACAAGTTGAATGTTGCACCTTCTATTCAACCTCGTGCTTTAAGTATCATTCAGGGACGAGCTGTTGGGGTAACCCACTATCTATTAGGTGGAATCGTAACTACTTGGGCATTCTTCTTAGCAAGAAGCTTATCACTTTAGTTTGTGGCAAAAGGATTAGGAAAATAAAATTAGTTAGTAATTTTTTTTCTATTTGTCCTTTACCCAATTTTGAAAAATCTAAACGATCAATTTATATCGTTCTTTTTCTAATAAGTCTTTAGTTATAAAAACTAATGGCATTTGGAAAATAAATAGCACTTTTGCAACAGCCTCATTGTTTTAGAGAGGAGAATTTCCTAAAAAGCTATGGCAACTAAATTTCCAAAATTTAGCCAGGATCTCGCTCAGGATCCAACTACCCGTCGGATCTGGTATGGAATGGCTACGGCCCACGATTTTGAAATCCATGATGGAATGACCGAAGAAAATCTTTATCAAAAGATTTTTGCTTCTCATTTTGGTCATCTTGCTATCATATTTTTGTGGACTTCCGGTACCCTTTTTCACGTAGCCTGGCAAGGTAACTTCGAACAATGGATCAAAGATCCTCTTAATACCCATCCTATCGCTCATGCGATATGGGATCCGCATTTTGGTAAAGGCGCGATTGATGCTTTTACACAAGCTGGTGCTTCTTCTCCTGTTAATATAGCTTATTCAGGTGTTTATCATTGGTTCTATACAATTGGTATGACAAGTAATAGCGAACTTTACCAAGGATCTATTTTTCTTTTGATTCTTGCTTCACTATTATTGTTTGCTGGTTGGTTACATTTACAACCTAAGTTTCGTCCAAACTTGGCTTGGTTTAAAAATGCTGAATCCCGCTTAAATCATCATTTAGCTGGTTTGTTTGGCGTTAGTTCTTTAGCTTGGGCAGGTCACTTAATTCATGTTGCAATACCTGAATCTCGTGGTCAACACATACGCTGGAACAACTTTTTATCTACTCCTCCTCACCCAGCAGGACTAGAGCCATTTTTTACAGCTAATTGGAGTGTTTATGCACAAAATCCTGATACTATCAACCATGCTTTTGGTACAGCTGAAGGTTCAGGAACAGCAATATTAACTTTCTTAGGTGGTTTTCATCCTCAGACTGAATCACTTTGGTTAACTGATATAGCTCATCATCACTTGGCAATCGCAGTAATATTTATTATTGCAGGCCATATGTACAGAACTAACTGGGGAATTGGTCATAGCATCAATGAAATACTTGAAGCTCATAATCCTCCTCTTAGTGATCCATTCCATCATGGAAGATTAGGTGCTGGTCATCGTAATATGTATGACACAGTCAATAACTCTCTTCATTTCCAACTTGGTTTGGCATTAGCTTCTTTAGGAACTATTACTTCCTTAGTAGCACAACATATGTACTCCATGCCTTCTTATGCTTTTATTAGTCAAGATCACACTACTCAAGCTGCTCTTTATACTCATCATCAATACATAGCTGGATTTTTGATGGTAGGCGCTTTTGCTCATGGTGCAATATTCTTTGTACGTGATTACGATCCTGAAAGTAATAAAGATAACGTTCTAGCACGAATGTTAGAACACAAAGAAGCAATTATTTCACATTTAAGTTGGGTATCGTTGTTTCTTGGTTTTCATACCTTGGGACTATATGTTCATAACGATGTAGTAGTTGCTTTTGGAACTCCTGAAAAACAAATTTTAGTCGAACCAGTATTTGCTCAGTTTATACAAGCAGCTTCTGGAAAAGTTATGTATGGCTTTGATGTCTTATTATCTAATCCTGATAGTATGGCGTCTACTGGAGCTGCATATCTACCAAATTGGCTAGAAGCGATTAATAGTGGAAAAAATTCACTATTTCTTGATATTGGTCCTGGTGATTTCTTAGTACATCATGCTATTGCTCTTGGATTACATACTACAGTTCTAACTTTAGTCAAAGGAGCATTAGATGCTAGAGGTTCTAAGCTAATGCCTGATAAGAAAGATTTCGGCTACGCCTTCCCTTGTGATGGGCCTGGTCGTGGAGGTACTTGTGATATTTCTGCTTGGGATTCCTTTTACTTAGCAATGTTTTGGATGCTTAATACAATAGGATGGGTAACTTTCTATTGGCATTGGAAACATTTAGGTATCTGGTCTGGTAATGTAGCTCAATTTAATGAAAATTCAACCTATATAATGGGTTGGGTCCGTGATTATCTTTGGGCTAACTCAGCTCAGTTAATTAATGGATATAATCCATATGGAACAAACAATTTATCCGTCTGGGCTTGGATGTTCCTACTCGGACATTTAGTTTGGGCAACCGGATTTATGTTCTTGATTTCTTGGCGTGGTTACTGGCAGGAGTTAATCGAAACACTTGTTTGGGCACATGAACAAACACCGTTAGCTAACCTAGTACAATGGAAAGATAAACCAGTTGCTCTTTCTATTCTACAGGCTCGTTTAGTTGGCTTAACACACTTTACAGTGGGTTATGTACTGACTTACGCCGCTTTTCTTATTGCTTCAACCGCTAGTAAGTTTGGCTAAAACAGTTTATTGTTTAAAGCATAAATCAGTTTAAAAAAGAGATCTTCTACCTTTTAGATAGAAGATCTCTTTTTTAAACTGATTTATGCCTGAGTTTCACTTATGCATATTCTCACTCTTTTTATGTAACCAGTTAAGAATGGATGGTGCAAGAGAGGTTCTCTGACGGTTATTAATATCAATAGACACATGAGTAGTTTGGGCTATTGCAGAATATTTATTAGGAATTAATTCGGAAATTACATAATAAGTAATGCTAAAACCAGTATTGTTGTAATTAGTAATTGAAATATCTAACCGTAGATTATAACCACAAAATAAAGGTTGATAAAAGTCAATTTCAGCATGAGTAATAGGAATTGCTATTTCGGAATTTAGAAATAGACTTTTTAAATCAATTCCCATTAATTGGAGTTCTCTCTCATAAGCTTCATGACAAATTGATAATAGAGAAGAAAAATATACAACTCCTGCTGCATCAGTATCTGAAAGATGAATAGTTCGATGGTAGGTCATTTATTATACTGTGTATTAATTAAGCTAGTAGTTTTAGTTATTAATATTATTAGGTAATAAATTACTGGAATATTTTATGGTTATATAAGCCAATGTCATGCTGAGTAATATTAAAGACATGATAATCGGGAAAAAATTGAACATTTTTAGGATCATAATACCTAGGCCTAAATAATTAGCTGTCAAAACAGAAATTCTTTGAAAAATACCAGAACATTCAATTGATATTATCTTTAGAACTAAGATATTGATTTTTGCAAAAGAATTAAAAAATATTAAACTGATCAAAATTATTGCTATACTCCAATCTTTAGAAAAAGATACTAAATAAAAGCCTAGTAACTCCATAGTAATAGTAATACTAGTAATAATTAAAAAATTATCAAGTTGAGGATCTCTTAAATACTTTTTAGATATTCTGATATTTGTAAAGTCTACTGTGGCCATCTTTGCCTGTTCTAAGCACATCATAAAAATAGTCAGGCATAAAATCTGATCATTCCAATTTGTACTGATAGTAAGCTGATAAAAAATATTTACTCCAGCAAAAGAAAATAATAGAAGTATCATAATATTTGATTTTTAGTAAAAGATTTGATTACAGCACCATGGTTCAAGACTACTTATCATAATTTTTTTATATTAACTTCAATAAACTTCAAACATAACAATTTCTAATAAATTAATGTAGATTTTATTATTAAAAGTAAGAGTATTAGCTTTGTACTTAATGATTTTAAATAGTAAAAAATGTACAACTTTAAATTATAAATTAATTTCTACTTTTAAGAATTATTTAAAAAAGTCTATCATTCATTTTTGGTACGTAGATATTATATCGACTAGTACTAATAATAGTATGGAAAAGCTTAAATTTAAGATGTATAGAAATAAGATACTATAAAAAGTAAATGATAAGGCAACTCATATAAAAACTTTTTCAGAAAATAAATCATTTGATAAAGTCATTCCTTTAAAAAAACAAAACTTACAAATGGAAAGTATGCCATTTTCTGTCTGTTTAATAACTATTGAAAAGGCTGTAAAAAAATTCCCAGAATTCGAAGATGTAATATTAATTTTGCGTTGAAAAAGATGATTATTTTTTATAACCTTCATAAAACAAATATAGAAGAATTCATTTTTTCTATTACGGAAATAGGATATTGAGCGTATGTTCTAGATACTAATAATAAAAAAAGTTTAAATATTAATAAACAAACAATAGAGTATTCTTATTTACTAAGAAAGGTGATTTTTGGGAGCATTATAAATTTAATATTATGAGTTATTTCTTCACCAAAAATGGTTGGTTTTCCTATTCCCCTGATATCTAATTATTTGGGTAGTCCTAGATTACAGTTAATTTTAAGTGTTCCAGTGGTTCTTTGGTATGGAGAGTATTTTTATAGAGGAGTAATTAAATATTTAAACCAGTTAACTACCAAGATGAGCATATTATTAATAATAAGAACAGGAACTGCTTTTTTTGTATTCTATTTTTATAACTTTTTTCCCTAAAATTTTAACTTTTCATGAATTAACTACTGGTATTTACTATAAAGTATCGGTAGTTATTATTACTTTAATTCTATTAGATTCAATTACTAAAATGTAATGTATCTGAAAAAACTCTAGAAATAGTTAAAAGTTTAATGGACTTGCAGGCGAAAACTGCTAGAGTAATTCGCTACAATACAATTCAAGATACTGCCATTAATAAATTAACGATATTATTATTGTGCGTCCAGGAGAAAGAATACTAATTAATGGAAAAATAAAAGGTTTGTTCACGATATCTGATATTGTTAAACCTTCATCTACTAAAGCTATTAAGTAGTTTACAAAGATTATGCTCACTGGGGATAATTTACAAACTGCCAAAGCAGTATTTGCTGAAGTAATAATATATAAAACCTTTGCACAAGTACGTCCTAGCGGAAATGTAGAGAAAATTAAACAATCATTAAGAAAATTGTTGAGATGATTGGAGATGGTATTAATGATGCTCCAGCACTAGACAGGCATCTATTGGTATTGAGATTGGAATAGGGACAGATATCGTAATATCAGCTAATGATATTACTTTGATTTCAGGAGATTTAAGAAAAATTATAGTAGCAATTCAACTAGATCTTATAACTATGAATAACATTCGCGAAAATCTGTTTTTTACCTTTATGTACAATATAATAGGGATTTCTATTGCTGCAGGAATTTTATATACATCACTTGGCATTTTGCTAAACCCTATGGTAGCTGGAGCAGCTATAATTTTCAGTTCATTGTCTGTAATCTTTAATTTACTAAGATTAAATCAACATAAATAAGTTTTATTGTTATTATTTTCTGCGAATATTGAGTATTAGAAAATAATAAACATAAAATAAACAACCCTCATACTTTTTTCATGGTGAGGGTTATTTATTTTATGCCAATTGATAACTTAAAGGTTATGTTCTTTCTTCGATCACTTGATCAATCAGGCCATACTTTTTAGCTTCTTCTGCAGATAAGAAGTAATCTCTATCCGTGTCTTTCTCAATCTTTTCAAGAGGTTGTCCACATTTACTAGCTAAGATACTGTTTAATTGAGCACGAATACGTAATATTTCATTAGCTTCAATTTCAATATCTGATGCCTGACGTCGTCCAGTACCTCCCATAGGTTGATGAATCATAATTCGAGCATGAGGTAGTGCTAAACGTTTTCCTGGGGTTCCTGCTGCTAATAGAAACGATCCCATAGAAGCAGCCAAGCCAACACAAATAGTGATTACATCTGATTTAATGTATTGCATGGTATCAAATATAGCCATACCAGCTGTTACAGAACCACCAGGTGAGTTTATATAAAGATAAATTGGTTTACCTGAATCTTCGGAGTCGAGATACAATAAGAGAGCAACAATACGGTTAGCAATACCATCAGTTACTTCTTGACTAAGAAAAATTATTCGTTCTTGACCTAGGCGAGTATAAATATCTATCCATCGTTCATACTGACTACCAGGGAGACGATAAGGAACACTAGGAATACCAATGGGCATGACTTTAAATAAATATTGGGATAGTCTAAGAATAAGCCAGTAATTAATTAATAAGGCTGGCAGATTTTGGAAGTTCTTTAGTACTTTCTAGTACCCGATCAATTAGTCCGTATTCTTTTGCCTTTTTGGGTGTTAGGTAAAATGTGCGGTCTATATCTTTAGATATTTTTTCGACAGCATTTCCTGTATTTTTAGAAAGAATTTGCAACATAGTGCTTTTATTTCTTAATACTTCCTTCGCTCGAATTTGGATATCTGTTGCTTGACCTTGTGCACCTGAACGATTTTGATTGAGAACAATAGTTGCATGAGGAAGGCTTGCTCGACAACCTTTTGTTCCTGCAGATAATATCATAGCTGCAGTTCCCATAGCCTGACCTATACAAATAGTATGAATTGGAGGCTTTACATAATTCATTGTATCGCAAATTGCAAAAGCTTCCGTTTCGAAACCGACTGCATCTCCAGTGTACCAGGATGTACCCGTCGAATTAATGTAAAAAAAAATAGGTTTATCTGGGTTATCAAATTGCAAATAAAGCAATTGAGCGATAATGAGTTGGGTGACATCAATTCCAACTTGTTGCTTGACCTCATCAGAAGAAAAGAGAGGCAACCCTAGGTAAATAATACGCTCTTTAAGTAATAGAGATTCTAAATCCGGTGGAGGAGTACGAAAATTTGCATCTCCATAGTAAGCGGACTGAACAGCTTTAATTTCCATTGGATAGTTTTTTTATCTAAACAAACGGTGAGTAGAAAATACTCTAATTTCAATTTTAACGAATTCTAAAAATAATCCATTAAAAACAAAATTTCTCTAAAGCCTCAATTAATAATTGAAGCCGAGGTAAGATTAAAAAGCGAAACTTTTATACTAAATCATACTTTTTACACATATACCATTATAGTATATTTCTTGTTATATTAAATAAATTAAAAAATAGCGGTTTCTATTAGATTTTCTAATTATCTACAATAATGATATCGGAAAACATAAGTTTAAACATTTTCTCTCTATCAAGTTTTTTTATGCCTGTCAAAATAGTCCTATAAATAAAAGCTTGTCTCAAAATAAGTCAAATTTTATTAAAGTCACTATTATATATAAAGAAATAATAACTTCTAGTTTAAATAATTAGAGAAAACACATTAACTTAAACTTAGTTACCAAATAGAATCTCACCAAGATAAGGTTTTTATTAATATTAGTCAAAGCGATTTTTAAAAATTTTATCATCATTTCCTTGAAGATAAAATTTGAGTTTTTTAAAGTTTCATTTATTTTTTGTAAAAAGTTAGAAGAGGTAAGAAAAGAAAATCATCGAATAAAATTGAAGAATTGCGGTAAATTTTTACAAACCGTAATACAATAGACACCATCTTTAATGAAAATCTGTCTTCAAATCGGAACTCTCATGGTAAAGTCCAAAAATTTCGTTTGCCAGAAACTTCATAATAACTTATTAGGATCTTACAAGTTAAGTAAGTGTATGTTAGTGCTTAAGTTGGCGTGAGGAGTGAAATTAATTAATGAATTTGCAAAATGATGCTCTAAAGGCTCTCAAAGAAACTAGTAGAACCTTCTATATACCAATTAGTCGTCTTCCTGATAATTTGCGTGAAGCTGTTGCTTCAGCTTATCTCTGTATGCGTGCTATCGATGAAATTGAAGATCATCCCGACATTGAAAACTTCATCAAAGCTAAGATTTTGCGACAAATGAGTCTTAATTTGCAAGCTGTAAATGAAAAATCAGGAGTTAAAGATTTTTCAGCAGATTTGGCACCTTATGGCACTGTCTTACCAGATGTTAGCTTACAGTTAGGGAAATGGGCCTTACTAGCTCCTAACACTATTGCACCTCGAATTTGGGATGCAACGGCAGCAATGGCTGATAGGATGGCTTATTGGACAGAAAATAATTGGACGATTCGTACGGAAGCTCACTTAGATCAATACACTTTTAGTGTAGCTGGTGCAGTAGGAATATTGCTATCAGATTTGTGGTCATGGCACGACGGCACTCAAACAAATCGTCAACATGCTATTGGTTTTGGTAGAGGGTTACAAGCTGTTAATATTATTCGCAATCATCGAGAAGATTTAAATCGTGGAGTAAGCTTCATTCCTCAAGGTTGGCACATAAAGGATGTATACAAATATGCTCGCTATAATCTTACCTTAGCAGATCTCTATACTAAATCCCTTAGTTCAGGACCTGCGTTAGATTTTTGTAAAATTCCTTTGGCTCTGGCTCATGGGACATTAGATGTAATGGCCTTAGGAAAAGATAAACTTAGTCGTAGTGATGTAATGGCTTTAGTACAGCAAGCAACACACTAAATTTTAAATAAATAGAATGTTAGCCCAATTATCATATTAAATTTCTTTTTGAAGAAATCATTCTTTATGCTAATCAGTAATCTTATTAATTTGTCTTATTTAACTAATATTACTTAAGTACATTTTAGATTTCTTAATTAAAAAAATATGAAAATATGAAATTTATTAAGTAGCTTCAAACAAATTTACTTATTTTGTTTAATTATTGAAAAATAGTTATATTGAAAGCTAGTGATTTTTTAACTATTTTAGGCTAAAGTTCGTTTTTATTCGGTTTTTATTAATCTTAAATCCTACCTTTTTTAATTCAAGATTTGTTAGGATAGTAGGCTAAGGCACATTCAAGTAGTATTTAATACTATTTTTCCTAATTATTTAAAGTTATCAAGGAAGTGGGTCATTACCCCACTTCCTTTATTGTCTGATATTTTTTAAGTAATGACTCATTTATTAATTCCACAAATTATTAGTTTAACAACTCCCATTATCAAAGAAATGGGAATAGATATAGTGAATGTATTTTTTCAAACCAATAAGCGTCCTTCTATTTTACGATTTGATATTTCTAATCCTACTAAAAATATCAGTTTGAAGGATTGTGAAGAAGTAAGCCGATCTCTAGAGTCTATTTTAGATGAGACTGCTATTATTCCATATGCTTATATTTTAGAAGTTTCAAGTCCTGGCATATCTCAAACTCTAAATACTAAACGAGATTTTCTCACATTCCAAGGATTTGATATTAGTATTACAACTGATCCTCCCTATTTAAATAAAAAAGAATGGCGAGGAAAACTTCAAAAACGAGATTCTGAAATTATTTATCTTAACTGTAAAGGTAGAATAGTTTCTATTCCACGTTTTTTAGTAGTTCAAGTCCAATTAGCAGACTGATACACACTAGATTTATATAATTTATATATTTAGGAGATTTTTCTATGTCCCTGGTTAGTTTACCTGGATTAATTAATATGATTGGAGAAATTAGTCAACGTCATAATTTACCCAAATCTGCTGTTCAAGAAGCCTTAAGAGAAGCTCTTTTAAAAGGCTATGAACGTTTCCGGCGTTCTCAAAATTTAGACCGTCAACCTTTTTATGATGAATATTTTGACAATTTTGAGGTTGAATTAGATACAGAAGAGGAAGGATTTAGAATTTTATCCACAAAGAAAATTATGGAGAATGTGGAAAATATTGATCATCATATTTCTCTTCAGGAAGTACAAGAAGTAGCTTCTGAAGCTCAACTGGGTGATGAAGTCGTATTAGATGTTACACCTGAGCAAAAAGATTTTGGTAGAATGGCTGCTATTCAGACTAAGCAAGTACTTTTACAGAAATTGCGGGATCAGCAAAGAAAACTCATCCAAGAAGAATTTCAAGAATTAGAAGGTACAGTTCTTAGTGCAAGAGTTTTACGCTTTGAGCGTCAAGATATTATCGTTGCCGTTCAGAGCACTTTTGGTCAGCCTGAGGTGGAAGCAATTATCCCTAAACGAGAACAACTACCAAATGATAATTATCGAGCTAATTCATCTTTTAAAGTATTACTGAAAAAGGTGAGGGAAGGATCTCATCGTGGTCCACAACTTTTAGTATCACGTGCAGCAGCAGGATTAGTAGTAGATATGTTCTCTGTAGAAGTTCCTGAAATTGAAGAAGATATAGTAAGGATTGTTGCTGTTTCTAGAGAAGCTAATCCTCCTTCCCGTTATGTGGGTCCTAGAACTAAAATTGCTGTTGATACTTTAGAGAGAGACGTTGATCCTGTAGGAGCCTGTATTGGTGCACGAGGTTCTAGAATCCAAGCAGTCGTTAATGAACTAAGAGGAGAAAAGATAGATGTTATTCGCTGGTCTCCTGATCCAGCTACCTACATAGCTAATGCTCTTAGTCCTGCTCGTGTGGATGAAGTCATATTGATTAGCCCTGATGAGCGACATGCCCTAATATTAGTTGCAGAGGATCAGCTTAGTCTAGCTATTGGCAAAGAAGGGCAAAATGTTAGATTAGCAGCACGATTAACAGGATGGAAAATTGATATTAAAAATACTATTGCTTATAGAGAGGAATTAGAAAGCCAATAATTTGAAAATTAATTCTATTTAAGATATGTCTTTCGCAATAGACCAATCTAAATCATAATGAAAGCAAATTATCGACGCTGTGTTAGCTGCCGTTGTACTAATCATAAGAAGACATTTTGGAGAATAGTAAAAGTCTATTTATCCCAAAAGGTACAATTAGATAAGGGAATAGGAAGGTCAGCCTATTTATGTCCCAATGAAACTTGTTTAGCTATTGCTAGTCAAAAAAATCGTCTGGGACGAGGACTAAGAACTTCAATTCCTCAAGACATCTATAAGAAGTTATGGAAACGTTTAGAGAGTGAAAGTGCTTAGAAAAGTCTATTTCAGATTATCTATTAGTTTCATAAATTCGAATATAATTTTCTTAAAAATTTGGATACAAAAAATAGTATTCTCATAGATATAGAAGAGAAAATTGTTTTCATAATCATGATTATAAAACTTTACTCATATAGTTTTACAAAGAGCTTTTTCGTCAATTTTGTCGAGAAACTCAGCATTTACAATAGCCAAACTTAGTTAGGGGGATAGTGGATGAACAACGTACATAAAGTGAGAATTTACGATTTATCAAAAGAATTAAATCTAGAAAACAAAGAGATTCTAGAAATTTGTGCTCAACTTAATATTGCCGTAAAAAGTCATAGTAGTACAATTACAGAATCACAGGTTGAGCGTATTAAAGTAATGGCAGAAAAATACATTACAAAACAAGGAACAGCTCAAGTAAATGACATCACTATATCGGGTGAGAAAAAACAGCAAATTTTAGCTATTCACCATAAACAAATTCACTCTTCTTCTACTGAAGGTGAATCTGATGATCAATCAAATTATTTAGAGACTTCACAAACTGCTATTTCACCGCAGTCACCAACAGCCCCGAAACCGCCTCAAAGACCAATTCCACCAACATCGACTAAATCACCAAAAATTGATCGAGGTAACCTATCCAAACCCTCGATTTCAACAGAAAAATCTAAACCAGAAATTATAGATCCTGATTTATTAGAACCTCCCAGTTTAGAAAAATCTTCTAAAGAAAATTTTGAAAAGCCTACTAATAAACCAAGTAGAGAAAAACCATCTTTAGAAGGGAAAAATAAAATTAAACTTCCAAAAAGAGTTTCTAAAAGTATCTCTCTTAAATCAAAAGAAAAATCAGAAATAGTAGATAGCACAACTGAACTTCAACCCAAAAAAAATCTAAAAAAACCTAGCATTGGAAAGCCAGATCTGAAAAAGCCTTCTTCTCATCCAGCAGAAGAGAAAAAACATACTGTAACTTTTTCTACTCTTGACCCCTCTTCAATAATTGAAGAAGAAGACGAAGAAAATGATGAAAATGATGAAATCCTTGATATTGAGCTTAAGCCAAAGCCTCAATTAAAAAGACCTGCACCACCACGAATTTCTAAGAAAAAAGCTTGGGAAGAAGAAGAGGAAGAGGGAAATAAGGCAAAAGCGAACAAGGTAGGTACTAAAGCAAAACGCCGTTTTCAAACGATCGAAGACGATGATGATGATTTTGAATCAGAATCAGACCTTAATACTGTTTCTTTAAGCTTAAGCCTCTCTACAGCACGTCCTCCAAAACCAAAGTCTGATCTTCAAATGGCTGAAGTAGTTCATAAGCCTAAAAAGCCAACTTTAAAAACAATTGGCTCAGGAACTGAACGTAATCGTTCTGAACGTAAAGAGCGTCAAGAAGCTCCTGGACAACCAGAAAAAATAATTCTTGAAAAGAATCTTACAGTTAGAGAATTATCAGAACGCTTACATATATCAGAAACAGAGATTATTAAACTTCTATTTACTAAAGGAATTGCGGTGAATATCACTCAAACTTTAGATCAAGAAACAGCTAAAATGGTTACAGAATCGTTTGGAGTTATTGTAGAAATTCCAGATGAGAAATCTGCAGCTATTAAAAGTATAGAAATGCTCGATGAAACGGACCTTGATAAGCTTCATCGCCGTCCTCCTGTAGTTACAATAATGGGCCATGTAGATCACGGTAAAACAACACTGCTTGACTCTATTAGACAAACGAAAGTAGCTCAAGGAGAAGCGGGTGGTATTACACAACATATTGGTGCTTATCATGTAGATATTGAGCATGACAATAAAAAACAACAACTAGTATTTTTAGATACACCTGGACATGAGGCTTTTACAGCGATGAGAGCTAGAGGAGCCAGAATAACAGATATAGCTATCCTTGTGGTAGCAGCCGACGATGGTGTACAACCTCAAACTAGAGAAGCTATTAGCCATGCAAAAGCAGCTGAGGTCCCAATTGTTGTAGCTATAAATAAAGTTGACAAATTAGAATCAAATCCGGATCGTATCAAACAAGAGCTATCAGACTTAGGTCTTGTACCAGAAGAATGGGGCGGAGATACTATAATGGTTCCAGTAAGTGCTCTTAAGGGAGATAACCTTGATCAGTTACTAGAAATGTTGGTCTTAGTATCTGAAATTGAAGAGTTATCAGCCAATCCTAACCGTTTAGCAAAAGGAACAGTAATTGAAGCTAATTTGGATAAAAATAGAGGCCCAGTAGCAACATTACTAATACAAAACGGTACCCTACGGGTAGGAGATCCTCTTGTTGTTGGTCCTGTATTTGGAAAAATACGCGCGATGATAGATGATCGAGGAAATAAAGTAAAAGAAGCTTCTCCTTCTTTTGCAGTTGAAATTCTTGGATTAAGTAGTGTCCCAGCTGCAGGAGATGACTTTGATATCTATTCAAGCGAAAAAGAAGCACGAGCTGTGGCTAATAAAAATGCACAAGAAAATCGTAAAACGAGATTACAACAAGCTCTATCTTCACGTCGTGTTACTTTAAGTACGTTATCAGCTAAGGCTCAAGATGGAGAGCTTAAAGAATTAAATCTCATTCTTAAAGCTGATGTTCAGGGATCCATTGAAGCAATTTTAGGTTCTTTAGAACAGTTGCCTCAAACTGAAGTACAAATACGTGTTTTATTAGCTGCTCCAGGAGAAGTCACAGAAACAGATGTGGATCTTGCTGCTGCAAGTGGTGCAGTTATTATTGGCTTTAACACTAATTTAGCCAATGGTGCTAGATCTGCTGCAGATAAAGAAGAAGTAGATATTAGAGAATACGATATTATTTATAAACTTCTAGATGATATTCAAGGAGCTATGGAAGGTCTTCTTGAACCTGAAGAGATAGAATCTCCTTTAGGACAGGCTGAAGTCCGGGCTGTTTTTCCGGTAGGAAGAGGAGCTGTTGCAGGTTGCTATGTGTTATCTGGCAAAGTTGTTCGTAACCGCTTTATACGTGTTATCCGGGATGGTAATACGATTTACCAAGGAACACTAGATTCCTTAAAAAGAATGAAAGAAGATATGAGAGAAGTAAATTCTGGTTATGAATGTGGTATTGGTATTGATAAGTTTAATAACTGGAAAGAAGGTGACACGATTGAAGCCTTTGAGATGATTATGAAACGTCGTACTTTAATCGGAAGATCCACATAAATTCTAATTAAAAACGCAACTTAGAACTTTAAGTTGCGTTTTTAATTAGAAAACTAACTTGTAATAATAGACTTGATCTCATCAAGTTTCACTGACAAAACAATAAATTATCAATTATATTGTTTTATTTATTAATTTGAGTAAACCATAAAGATGAATGTTGCTCATGACGATTATCATTAAATATAATATAAGTTGGTTCTAATCCTAAACTTAAATCTTTATTCCATGAAGCTCTATGTTCTTTTTGGATTTGAGAAGCAACTTTACGAATCTCTAATATTTTTTTGAGAGGAGACCACTGAGATAGTTTAGAAATACAATCCAATGAACGATAAGACCTTATTAAGGTTTCAATCCCATTAAAATATTTTAAAACCTTTGACTGGGGATAAATTTCTTTCAAATAAAGACATAAATTATAAGCATATTCTAAATCTGTACTTGTATGTGTACAATAAGATTTTCGGTAACATAAGCACAAATAAATTAGATTTTCTACCTCCTCCATACTTCTATTTGCAAAAGCATAACGAATTCCTCCGAGAGTACGATGAATATACCAAGCTCTCATATCCTCGATTTCGATAGCTGGACTTTGTGTTGTCCTTTCATCAGGGTAATTCCAAAATACTCCTAAAGTACAATCTACAATCTTGCTTTTTATAAATGGAAGAATACGACTTTTAAATTCAGTATCACCAGCTCCTCTAAAGCTACTGTCGTAATAACCAAATCTTTTATGTATAGAACGACGATATAGAGCACCTACCCATGACAAGTAACAAGTTTCCAAATAAACTAAATCTTGTCTATATTCTTTCCGATAATACGGCATAATATCACTTACCCAGCCACCATTACTATCGACTTCGGTAACAAGACTATGTCCAGTAACCCAATCTAAATCTGGAGCTTTATCTAATTCGTGAGCGAGAATTTCTAGACAATTAGGAAGAATTGTTTCATCTACTCCTAAAAAAGATAAAAAGTCTGCTTTAGACAAATCAATTCCTCTATTCCAAGCCATTTGTATGGTTTCTCTCTCTTTAGACCTTGCATAAACAACAGGAATATCTAAGTCATCAACTATTTGCTTAAAGACTGTGTATTCATCTCCTGGGGAACCACTATCTATCAGGATTATTTCTGCTTCTTTTTTTTGAATAAGAGTTTGATGTTTTAAAGTTTTTAAAAAGAAAACCAGTTTAGAGGATGCATTATAAAGAGAAACTATAATACTGACACGATAAGTCGATTTATGACGTCGATCATCTAGAAATTCATAATTCCATTTATTGTTTAAGGAATTGCTTAATCGATTTTGCTCTAATAATTGATAACATTTATCTTCTTTATCTTCTGAAGTACTATACATTGCCTCTATTACATCGGATTCCTTCGTAAAACCTTTATTTTTTAAAACTCTTACTATGGAGGGAAGATCATCAAATAAATCTTTGTTTAGTAAACGTATGCTTCTTAATTTATAAGTAACTGCAACCAGTTCATTCCCTCTCAAATCTTCGATTCTAGCAATTCCTTTCCATAGGCGAGCCCTGTCGATACGATATCCATTACCTAATCGGCTCCGTATACCTTCACTTTCGTAATCAACGTTTGAACCTAATTTCCAGCATTCTTGAATTTTTTTATCAAGATCCTTCTGAGTCAATTCTAAAGTATTAAAAATATGCTTATATCGTCTAACTAGCTTCGGAGCTTTTAAGACTTGGGCATTATGAGCTTTACTTAGCGGAACTTTGATAAGCTCCTTATTTCTTCTAACTTCATTCTTAATTTGTTGATAGATTGGCTTTACATTAGATCTAATTTTAGATTTTAATAATCTAAGACCTGGTATTTTATCTAGGCTGCTTAATTGACCAGACTCCCAATAGCTTATTAATTGTGAGTACCAGCGATTTAAATCTTCGCAAATTTCAGAATTCGAAGTTGGAGAAGAGCTGTAAATTTCCTTCAATAAAGGATCGCTACTTGTAAAATTTGAGTCACGAATTCCAGCAATTAACTTATTTCTATAATCATCATAATTATTTAATAAATTAATAATTTCTGGTAGAGAATCATAAATGTTATTAATATCAATCTTAATAAATGGAATTTTTGGAAAATTATCTTCTAGAAAACGACATACTCCTGCACCGTTTCCGATAATAGTAGGACATCCTGAAAAAAGTGACTCTAAAGCTACTAAATTTAAAGTATCGTATCTAGAAGGAACAAAAGTAATTGATTTACTATTAAATAACTTCACTAGATCTAAATGCGACATTGATGAACATATTTTTAGATCTTTCCCTCTATTTTCAATCATCTTTTCTAAATAATCTTCAGATGATTGAGTTCCATTATAGTTATAACTATGAGGACCTATTATAGAAGCATTACTATATTTGTCTCGTGGTATCCACCAAATTAAATCTACAAATATATCAGGTCCTTTTCGTTTTTCTGTTCTACCAATAAAATTTAGACTAGGTAAAGATTTTGAAGTAGAGTCTAGCCTAACCTCAGGTAAATCCATAAAATGCAATGGATTATAATAATAAGTTTTTAAACTATCAACTTTCTTCCATTCATCTAAATAACTTTTACTAATTCCATAACGAATATCCACAGTTTGATATTGCATTTTTTCTTGTAAAGAAAGTGGAATATTTTCTTTACCCTCGAACCAATCTAACTGTAATGTTTTAGATATTATGCCGTGCATCGAAAGTGCAATTAACCCGCAATTTACATGAAAATAATTTAAAGCAGGACGTAAAAACATTCCCCACTGCTCATAATCAGGTACATCAACCACATCAAAGTTCATATTTGTACAAGAAGCTGCTATGTTACTGGCTTGAACAAAAGCTGACTGTACCCATTTAGGTGGTGTCGTCTCAAAAAAATTTTTGAAATCTTCAGAATTAAATACTTCTTGATAAGGTATTTTATGGGAATTATCAAGATGAGAAGTATTTAAAAATTCATTTTTAGCAATGTAATAAAAATCTATTTGAGGATTCTTTTTGATAAGACTACGATAAAAAGTTTGCCCGCCTCCCATCTTCTGAAATAAATCAAAGTCAGCAATAAGAACTTTCATATAATTAATATTTATATTTGAATAATCGATTAATTTTAAATGTTTTTGAAAACTGTAGCCAAATAATTAGCAAAGTTAAAAATAGTATATTAGTTTAACTGTTATAAAAAAAATAATGAATTGTAAAATGTTGTAAGTTATTCATAAATGTTAAATACAAAAAGAAATATAGTTAATTTATCAATAAAAATTTTCTAAAATTTAGTCAACTAGAGAAAAATTAATCTAAATAAATTATGTATATGTATCACTAATATAACAATATTCAAAAAAATATATCGCTACAAACCGTTTTATAAAAGATAATTTCTTTTATAGATACGATTTACAGTATGTATTGTTTAATTTATGATTATTACATATATGCTAATAAATACTATCAATACCGGTTTTATTTATTATTTACTAGACTAAATTATACATATACAAAAAATTAAACTTCAATGATACTTATAATATTTGTACGTTATTTTTAATAAGCACAACTTTTTGATTTTGTATCGTACTATATAGTTATTATCTAGTTTTTAAATACTTGAATTAATAAAAAGTGTCTCAGTATTTCTTTTAAAAAAATTTATAATGCTACGAATATAAGATTTTATTAATAAATATATGAGTATTATTGTTCTGATGTGATCAATACCTTTTGTTTTTTATCTTACAATGTTTTTATACTATTTACATACTCATAAAAAATGCCAGAAGTATCGCCAGCTGAATTAGTTCAAGGACTATTTAAAGGTAAAGTGGTTAGCTTCCCGACTGATACAGTTCCTGCTTTAGCTACATTGCCTCAAAATGCTTCTTCAATTTTTACAATGAAGAAGCGCTCTTTTAAGAAACCTCTAATTTTAATGTCTTCATCATCAGAATCTGTCTGGAAATATACTCAAGGAACCTCTAGTGAACTGAAGATTTGGAAGAACATAGCATATAAATATTGGCCAGGGCCTTTGACCTTAGTATTACCAGCCTCTAAATTTATTATTAGTACCAACACTAATAATCTTATTAATTCGAAAACAATAGGAATACGTATTCCTAATTGTTTTGCAGCACAAAGAATATTACAGAAAGTAGGATGTTTATTTACCACTAGCGTTAATATTTCAGGAGAAAAACCTGCCAAAAACATAACTGAAATATTAGAAAATTTTCCTGAAGTTTTAGTTTTGCAGAGGCAAAATTTTAATAATTACAAATACAGTAGTGGGCTACCATCTACTGTTGTTGAATGGAAATTAAGAAAATGGGAAATCTTACGACAAGGTTGCATTAATATTTAATATAAATTATCTAAAATAGCAAAAGTATATATTATTACCTAATAAATGAAAATTTTATATATTTAATTTGTAACTTAAAATATTATTCAAGAATATTTTTTCAATAAAATAATAGCTTAAAAACTACTTTGAAATTAACAACTACAAAAAGCTATTTTAGTAAAAAGAACTTTATATAAGAAAAGTTTGGTATACTCAAAGTTATTTTATAGTTAAGATAATTGATGATGAAACAGACTTATTGATTATTGGTAAACCTAATTCTTTTTATAACTATTATTAATCTAATTATCAATATGTATAAAGCACTGGCCAAATTAACTCAACTTAGTAAATTCAACTTACTGATAATAGTTTTAACCAAATAGGTATGCATAGTTTTTTATAAATATTTAGAGCTTTTTGTTGCACATTATGTAGATTTTACGATTCTCAATAAATCTTTCAAAAAAAATTATTTAGAAAGTATTCTATCTTAAGTAAAACTATTTGAAATACGGTACTTTTTAAATACTCTTAATATGAAAAGTATAGCTATCATGAATAAGAAGAAATTACTTAATATCTTAGGGAAAAAAGATCTGTTAGAAATAAACACTAAAAATAGTCTAGTTCGGAATCTTTCTAACGAAAATTTAATTGAAACTGATTTAATAGAATTAATATCTAATCTAGTCAATCATAATATATGGCAACTAATTAAAGAAATTACTTGGGAAGCAGAAATTAAGGCTTGGGATTTATATATTGTAGGTGGTGTAGTTAGGGATTTATTTCTTGTAAACAAAAATAAAAAGATACTAACACAAGATATTGATTTAGTAGTAGATGGAAATAATTCTCCCCTCAATATAGGTGCGGGAATAGAAATAGCACAAACTATAAAACAACGTCACCCCGAGGCTAAATTAGTTGTGCACTATGATTTCAAAACAGCATCTTTATCATGGAATGAAGATAAAAGATATGGTTCAATACAAATTGATATCGCGACATCGAGAACTGAAATATATCCTTATCCTGCTGCAAATCCAAAAGTGCAACTAGCTTCTATTAAACAAGATTTGTCTAGGAGAGACTTCACCATAAATGCTTTAGCAATAAAACTAACATCTCCTGAAAGAGGTAAGTTACTAGATTTATTTATGGGTTTATTAGATTTAAAAAAAGCTCAGATAAAAGTATTGCATCCTAATAGTTTTATTGAAGATCCTACTAGAATTTATAGAGCAGTAAGATTTGCTATACGCCTTAACTTTAATATAGAAGCCAATACCATACAATATATTTATGATGCGACCAAGAATGAAATTTACGATAAAATAAACTCAGAAATAAGTATTCTACCTAGTTTAACTATACGTCTAAAAAACGAATTGAGATCTATTTTAGGTACTAATTGTTGGAGAGCCTCTTTAGAACTATTATCTTACTTTGGTGCCTTAAACTATCTACATCCTAAGCTTACTTTAAATAATAAAGTTTTATGGCAAATGCGTTATGCTGTGAGATTCATAAAATATGTCAATCCTCATTATAAAATAGTACAATGGCTGCTTATATTAGAAATATTACTTTCCTCGATTCCTCAAAAAGAAAGAAATTTTGTTGCTACTAACTTGCAACTTCCTTCTGAGAGCATAAAAAGATTATTAGAAATACAAAATATTAATAAAAAGATTAATCAAAGATTATCGAGCTACTGTAAAGTTAGCGATAAAGTGAAATTATTGAATAAGTTCAATAACGTAGAATTAATATTAGTTGCAGCACAATCTAAAAAAGAAATTCGCTCTCTCATTTGGCAATATTTTACAAGGTTTTCAAAAATAAGTTCTCCTCTAAGTGGTCATGATTTAAAAAAAATGGGGTATTTGCCAGGACCAAAGTATAAAAAAGTTCTCAGCATATTGTTAGACAAAACCCTAGACCGAGAAATTAAGACAAGAAAGGAGGCAGAAGTAATAGTTCAACAGATAATGGCAAGAAGACTCGATTAATTAATTTTTTGCTTTTAATATTAATCAAAATAATTTTGATTATGTAATATCTTTATTTAAATTTTAATAATAACTCTTTAGCTAATATAAAAAAATAACATTTAAATTAACTCTCATAATTAATACACTGTACTTAACAACTATAGTGCGTTCTTCTCATTTAAGATTCTTTTTTATTTTTTATAAATTATGCATTCATAGCCTAATTAAATATAATGAATATCGACTTTTATAGAGATAAAAAACTATAATCAAAACAAATATATAAAATTTCATTATAGAAAATAATTACTCAAGAATACTAAATAAAAAAAACTTGAATCATATAAAGAATGTGTATATGTTAAGTTTAAACTTACTATCTTAATACTTGAAAAAAATCATTTTTTATTTAAAACTATAATACTATCCTAAAATATATCTTTAAATTTATGTTTGTTGCAAGTTTTTCCCTAAAATCATTTTAAATCTAAGTAACATTTATACTTGAAATTAAATATTATTTTTATAGTTATTTATATAAAATAATAATTTAGCTCGAAAAAACTTACTGACTTTGATATTATTAATCTTGACTTTAACAAATATTATTTAATTTTGACGATACAACTATATTAAATTAACTATTATGAAAAATATACAACTCATTAATATTGGGTTTGGTAATATTGTGTCTGCTAATAGAATAATCTCTATCATTAGCCCAGATTCTGCTCCCATTAAACGTATTGTTACTGAGGCAAGAGATCGCGGGCAACTGGTTGATGCTACATATGGTCGCCGTACACGTGCTGTTATTGTTACAGATTCTAGCCATATTATTTTGTCTGCTATACAACCGGAAACTATAGCTCATCGTTTTATTTCTGGTAAGGAAAATATTATTAATAGTAACTAGTAATTAATTTTTTTATTTTTATGATATCAGGTAAACTTATTGTCTTAACTGGTCCTAGTGGCGTAGGAAAAGGAACACTAGTACGTACTCTATTAAGTCGTCATCCAAAGCTTTATCTATCAATTTCTGCAACCACTCGTTCTCCCCGTCTTGGTGAAATTAATGGTCAAGATTACTATTTCATTAACAATACAAAATTTGAAAGTATGATTCAACAAAACCAATTATTAGAATGGGCTCAATATGCTGGCAACTATTATGGAACACCACGTATTAATGTTCAAGAAAAAATCAATAAGGGATTCATTGTTCTCTTGGAAATAGAAGTAGCTGGAGCAGAAGCAATTAAAAAAACTTTTTCTAATGCTTTGAGAATTTTTATATTACCACCTTCTCTTAAAGAGCTTGAAAGTCGCTTAAGAGGTAGAGCGACTGACTCTGAGCAGTCTATTACAAAACGTCTCAAACTTGCGAAAGAAGAATTAGCAGTTAGTCAAAAATTCGATAAGGTAATCACTAACCATAATTTAGAGAAAACATTAAGACAATTAGAACTAATTATTTTTTCTACACAGTCTTAGTTATTTATTAACAACTAAGACTATGTATTATGTGATGCCCTTAACTGTCCACAAGCAGCATGTGTTTCAAGTCCCCTTGAATATCTAATGCTTGCAGGAATTCCATATTTTTCGAGTTGATAAGAGAAAGTTTTAATTCTTTGAGATGAAGATCGTTGATATTTAACTTCTTCAATAGGATTGTAAGGAATTAGGTTAACATGATTTTGAAAACCTTTAAGCAATTTAGCTAACTCTACTGCTTGCTCTAGTGAATCATTGATTTTTTCCAAAAGTATATATTCGAATGTTAATCTTCTTTTCGTTATTTCAACATATTTTTTACAATCACTTAGTAAAGTTGATAAAGGATAAGATTTAGAAGTAGGAATTAATTGTTCTCTTAATATTTGGTTGGAAGCATGAAGACTAACAGCAAAAGTAATCTGCAGCTTATAGTTAGCAAATTCTAAAATTTTTTTAGGAATTCCAACTGTAGAAACAGTTAAGGAACGTTGTCCTATGCCTATATCTTGGTTAATTATTTTTATCGCTTTTATTACTTCTTCCATATTTAGTAAAGGTTCCCCCATACCCATAAATACTACATGACTGACTCTTCGTTGAAAGTCTTCCTGTACAGTCAAAATTTGATCTATAATCTCTCCACAAGTTAAGTTTCTTTTAAAAGTTCCTTTTCCAGTTGCACAAAAATCACAGCTCATAGGACACCCAACCTGTGAAGAGACACAAACAGTTAAACGTTTAGGCGTTGGAATACCTACGGTTTCTATAATTGATCCATCCTTTAAGCTTAGTAAATATTTCCGAGTTTTATCTGGGGCAACCACAAGATCATGAATAACAGAACGACCAATAGGATAGTGTTCCAGATCTTTTCTCCAGCTTTTAGGAAATACTGAGATATCTGTAAATGATCTAATACCTTTACGATATAGCCACTGATGAAGTTGTTTTCCACGGTAATTGGGTTGTCCTTGTAGTTCAACCCAATTAGTTAATTCCTCTATAGATTTGCCCAGTAATGTTTCTTCTTTTAATTGCATAAAAAATTTATAAAATCAAATAACTTTATTTAGATTGAAGTAAAAAAATATATAGTTCGGAGTTACTTTAGAAACTATATCATAAGCTTTTTCGTAACATATATCACTTCAAGGTGAAAAAGATAAAAATATAAACTTTAATTTAGCATCAAAAGCTTACATATCATATACATAGTAAAAAATATTACTTGCTGATTATTAATATAAAAGTTATTATTGGTAGAGATTTAAATGACTTGCTTCTACTTAAAGACTTGGAAGTATATTGTGTTATGAGCTGCAACAAATTAGCAATATGATGTTGATGCTCAAAATATACTCCAGAAACTCACCTCAGAAATGGATTTTAGGATAACAATGATGAAAAAACAGCGTATTTTATACTGCCGCCTTCCTTGTAATCCAATTTTTCCTATCGGTATAGTTTATTTATCAGATCATGTACACAAGTTATTTCCCGAAACTAAGCAAAGAATTCTTGATCTAGGAACAGTACCTCCATTAGATTTCAAAAAAACTTTAAAAAAATGTATTGACGAATTTAAACCTACTTTGCTCATATTTTCATGGAGAGATATTCAGATTTATGCTCCCGTAGGAGGTAGAAGTGGTAATCCTTTACAAAACGCTTTTGAGGTATATTATTCACAGAATATTTTTACTCGGTTAAGAGGAGCTCTAGGTGGTTTAAGAGTAGTTAAAGATTATTACAGTGAGTTATGGAGAAATGTTAATCTAATAAAATTAGGTTTTAGACAAGCTCAAAAATATCATTCAGAAGTAAGATTAATAGTTGGTGGTGGTGCTGCAAGCGTATTTTATGAACAAGTACAGTACTATCTTCCTCACGGAACTATAGTTTCAGTTGGTGAGGGTGAGGGACTGCTACAAAAACTATTAAGTAATAAAGATTTTTCCAATGAAAGATGCTATGTAATAGGAGAAGGTAAACCCCGTGAAAGGTTAATTCATGAATTTCCTGATCCTCTATATAAAACAGCTTGTAACTATGACTATATAGAAACTATTTGGGACGAGTTTAATTATTACTTCGAAGAAAGTGATTTCTATATTGGTGTACAAACTAAGCGAGGTTGTCCTCATAATTGTTGTTATTGCGTTTATACAGTTGTTGAAGGTAAACAAGTTCGAATAAATCCTGTTAATGAAGTAGTTGAAGAGATGAGTCAGCTGTATAAAAGAGGAATTCGAAACTTTTGGTTTACAGATGCACAGTTTATCCCTGCTCGTAAATTCATTAAAGATGCAGAAGAACTGTTAGAAGCAATCATTAAATCTGGAATGACAGATATTAATTGGGCAGCATATATCAGGGCAGATAATTTAACTCCAAGACTGTGTGATCTTATGGTTAAGACAGGAATAAGCTATTTCGAAATTGGTATCACTAGTGGCTCACAAGAGTTAGTTAGAAAAATGCGAATGGGATATAATTTGAAGACTGTTTTACAAAATTGTCGTTATTTAAAAGATGCAGGATTTAATAGTTTAGTTTCTGTTAACTATTCTTTTAATGTTATTGATGAGACATTTGATACTATCCGTCAGACAATTGCATATCATAGGAATTTAGAAGAAATTTTTGGAAAAGATAATGTTGAGCCAGCCATCTTTTTTATTGGCCTACAACCTCATACACATCTAGAAGAATATGCATTCCAACATAAAATTTTAAAGCCTGGATATAATCCAATGAGCTTAATGCCTTGGACAGCAAGAAAGCTTTTATGGAATCCTGAACCATTAGGAAGTTTCTTTGGAGAGGTTTGTTTACAAGCATGGAAAAAGAATCCTAATGATTTTGGTAGAGAAGTAATGAATATCTTAGAATACAAATTAGGAAAATCTAAAATAGAGCAAGCGCTATCTGCACCAATAGTTTCTAAAAATAAATACTTATCTCAAGTATGAATAAAAGTAATTAGTAAATGAGATATATTGTGTCATTTACATTGTTTTTGACTTAAATTTTATTAGCTTACTCAATTATTTTTATTTATAGATAATTGAGTAAGCTGATAGTAATTGCTGTTTATAAAAGTTAGTTAATATAAATTAATTTTCGATTTGAAATAATTCTATGTTTATCAATTTTAGTAGGATTACTGTCGATAGGTAAAGTATCAACCTAAAAGTTATCTAACCCTTTAGCATATTGCTGTTCATAGAACTTTGCATAATATCCCTTCTTAATTAATAATTGATTATGATCTCCTGATTCAACTATTTGTCCATTATTTAAAACTATTATACAATCAGCATTTCTAATTGTGCTTAAACGATGAGCGATTACAAAAACTGTACGATTCTTCATAACTCTTTCTAATGCCTCTTGAACCAAAGCTTCTGATGTAGAATCTAAAGCTGATGTAGCTTCATCTAATATCATGATACGAGGATTTAACATAACGGCTCTAGCAATTGCTATTCTCTGTTTTTGCCCTCCTGAAAGATTTACTCCTCTTTCTCCTACCCAAGTATGATAACCTTGCGGAAATTGCATAATAAATGAATGTGCATTTGCAATTTGTGAGGCTTTTTCTATTGCCTTAAAATCTAACTGATCTTGTCCATAAGCAATATTCTGAGCAATAGTTCCTGAAAATAAAATATTTTCTTGCGGAACAATTCCAATTTGTCGTCGTAAACTAATTATGTTTAGATCTTTAATATCTATATCGTCAATAGAAATTTTTCCTTCTTGAGGATCATAAAAGCGTGAAATTAATTTTACTAAAGTCGTTTTACCAGCACCAGAAGAACCTACTAAAGCTATAACTTTGCCAGGTTGTACTAGTAGATCTAAATTTTTTAGAACTGGTTCATTATATTTATAGTAGAAACTAACTTGTGAAAATTCTACTTTTCCTAATACTGTTGGCAGAGTTAAAGAGTTTTTTTTCTGTTCAACTGCTGGTTGTTGGTCCATTAACTCAAAAATGCGATCCACAGATGCTTCAGCTTGTTTAAATTCATTATAATTACTTGTAATTAGATCAATTGGCTGAAGTAATATAGCAACTGCTGCTAAATAGCTTACAAATTCTTCAGACTTCAAATTTCCTTGAGAAATTTGCCATCCTCCAATAAAAAATAAGAACATGATACTAACAGCTTCTAAGAATCCAACAATAGGATATTGAGTAGCTTTTAACTTTTCTGCTTTGTATCTTGCATTTCTATTATGCCTAGCTTCTTGTGAAAATCTTTCAACTTCATAGTCTTGTGCAGCAAATGCTTGTACTACGCTAACACCATTAAAAACTTCTGTAAGTAAAGAAGATAAATTAGAAATTCGATTTTGACTACGGCTGGATAAAACTAATAATCTTTCTCCAAAACGACTAACCAAGACTGCCATTAAAGGTGCCAAAATTAGACTAGCAATAGTTAGTTGCCAGTTTAGATAAAGCATGTATAAAGGAATTACAATTAACTGGAGTACGTTGGAAACAAACTGATGAGATAATTTATCAACAATTTCTCCGACCTTATCTATATCTTCGGTCAACCTGTAAGTAAGATCTCCTGTCTTTACAGTTTCAAAGTAATCTAATCCTAATTGATGTAAATGTGCATAAGTTTTTCTACGTACATTTAAAACCATTTCTAGGGAAGCATTAATCATGAAAATATTTTGTCCATATTGAAAAATACCTCGTACTAAAAAAGCTAATGTCCCTAATCCCAACCAATAAGTAACTTCTTCTAGTTTTCCTTGTCCAATATGTAAGGAAACTTTTCCTGCCAGATAAGGTAATGATAAGGTTACTAAAACGAAGCCTAAAATACACATTAAACCCTTAGATAGAGACGACCACTCTTGTAATAAATAAGGTAATAGACGTAACCAATTTGATTTTTTTTTCATTTTAAAGAATTAGAACCATTTTTATTTTTTGTTAGTAAATGGTGATTTTATTAACTTTCAACTTAATAGACATTAATTATTATCAATACCCAAATGGCCTAACAGAGAATTTGCAATTCTTATAGAAGCTCCAGGAGATCCAAATCTTTGTTGTCCTTTTTCTACGCAAGCCAATAGATATTCTTTATTGTTTATAGTATCCACAACACATCGGGCAGCCTCTCTTAGAGTTTCTAAAGAAGCAGGTCCTGTACCAATAGTTTGAGCACAACTACCAATTAATCTCGTTTGTGCTTCAGCAAAACTATAAGTAAACTGTGGTCCTTCTCCAGGTATTTGAATAACTGGTTTCCCAATAGCTATCCCTTGGTCTACTGCTAAACCAGCCATTCCAAGCATTAAAGTACACTCATGTAAAATATCGTTAAAAGCATCTGAGTAACATAGGATCTCTACTCTTTGTGCATTATTTTGGTGAATTAATTTATTATTATTACACTCCCATCCTTTACTGCTAGCAATTTCTTCTAACTTGCTCATTAGTCTTGGAACCAAAGCCGCACGAAATTGAACTCTTGAAAAAGATGTAAGTTTACAAATTTCTAAGACAAAATCTAATTGTAATTTTAAGTTACGAATTGCTTCTGGTAGTCTTGAACCTGGAAGTAAAGCAATCATAGGGATATTAGCTTGAAGATTTAAGTTTTTGCCAGTAGGCTTTAATTTATCAAGAGAAGGGATACCACCAAATTTGGCCTTACTTATATTTTGGCTCTGCAAATCTTGGGCAGTATAAGGATCTCTAGTAAATACAGTTAGACATCTGGAAGAATGTAAAAAAGTTCCTAAAAAAGGACCTATATTTAATTTCCCTTCATAAAGAGCAGATAAACAAGATATAAAAGAAATATAAGGGCGACCAGTAGAATAAGCAAAACCTTGAGATATTGAATCTCCCGTAGCCATTATCAAATCACAGGTAGTGGAATATTCCCAAACTTTTTGCAATTGTCTCCAAGTTAAACTTAATAGTCCCGATTGTAGATCCTTTAAAAAATGCAATCGATTAGTATAAGAAAAGCCGCCGGATGGTATATTCTGTGTTGGACCAATAATAGGAATACCTAATCGACGATAAGCATTACCTTCACCGACTATGGGCATTGCTGCTATCTCTATACTTGGGTGCATCTCTAGTAAAGTTTCAATAATATAAGATGAATGATTATCTTCTCCATGACCATTACTGATAAATAAAATTCGTTTTGATGATGATGACATAATGATTTTTTAGGCAATCTCTAATAATTATTATTTAAGCCCAAATTTTAGAATTTATTAATTATGTTTTTAAAAGATTATCTAAATACTATTGGCTAACTACTCTTTTCTGGACTCTGAAAATTTATTTAGCCTATTGAAATTTTATAGAATAAAAATAACATTGTCAGTTTTCTCATTAATATTTAGAAACTGAATTGATACATAATAAATAATCAATAGCTATTGTATTAGATTAATCTTCAAAATAATAATAGTTTATTCTAATTATAATTATTAGTTCATATTAAATGTGTTAATTTAATTAGTTTATACTCATATACAATCTGAGACTTAAATTTTTTAAAATATTATATGTGTTTATTCTTTATCGTTCCAAAATTATTAACAAAGATTTTTCTAAAGTAAATTTATAAATAGTGCATATTATTTTAGATAAAGAGCAAATTAAAAAAAATTTATCTTAATTTTATACTCAAGATTATTTGTTGTTAGCCAAGTATAAACTAACTTTTAGCTTCTGAGAAAAATCAATATGAATTATTTAGTTAATCTATATTAAAAAGTTATACTCTGATTCGTGAATGTAATTTTCTGGTATATTATCCTAACTAAAATTCTAATAAGTTTCACTAAAGAATAAACGATATTCTTTCCATAATCTAGACTGCCTTACATTATTCGGTTATCTTTGTGAAAAAATCAATAGTTTCTTTTAAAGCCACAGTAAATTTATCTATTTCTTCAAAAGTATTATAAAAGTATAAACTTGCTCTAGCACTTCCTGAAGCTTTTAATAAGTGATGTAAAGGTTGAGTACAATGATCTCCAGAACGAATAGCAATTCCTTCATTATCTAATAAAGTTGATAAATCACTTCCGTGTATTCCATCTACATTAAATGATGCCAAGGCAGCCTTTCCTATGCCATTTTTAATTTTCTTTACTCCATAAGCCCTGAGATTTGGAATTCTTTCTAATTGTTGAAATAAATAACTTGATAACTGTTCTTCATAAGAATGAATGGTATTCATTCCTATCTCCGTTAAGTAATCAACAGCTCTTCCTAAAGCTATTGCTTCTGCTATTGCTGGAGTCCCTGCTTCAAATTTATGAGGTAATTCTCCATAAGTAAAATGATCGAGAAATACTTCATCAATCATTTCTCCTCCTCCCAAGAATGGAGGCATTGATTCTAAAATTTTACGTTTTCCGTATAAAAAACCAATACCAGTGGGACCACACATTTTATGACCACTTGCTACCAACCAATCACAATCAATATTTTGTATATCAATTGGAGTATGTGGAACACTTTGACATGCATCAATTAATACTTTAGCTCCAAAACTATGAGATAGTTTAGTTATTTCTTCAATTGGGTTTATACAACCCAGCATATTAGAGATATGAACGATAGAAACCAGTTTAGTCTTTTCAGATAACATTGATTTAAAGTGATCTAAATCAAGATCTTCATTATCCGTTAATTGAATATACCTTATAACAGCTCCTGTCTTCTGAGCAATCATTTGCCATGGAACTAAATTACTATGGTGCTCCATTACAGAAGTTAAGATTTCATCTCCTTGTTTAAGATGATTTAGCCCCCAGCTATAAGCAACTAAATTGATAGCTTCTGTAGCATTTCGCGTAAAAATTATTTCTTCTCGGCAATTTGCGTTAATGAATTTTGCCACTTTATCACGAGATGCTTCATAAGATTCTGTCGCTTTAACACTTAAGGTATGAACACCACGATGAACATTAGCATTATCTTTTTCATAATAGTGGTGTAAAGTCTCGATAACAACTGATGGTTTTTGAGAGGTTGCAGCGCTATCTAGATAAATTAAAGGTTTACCTTGTATCGTTTGATTTAAGATTGGAAAATCATCTCGAATATTTTGAATTAAAGTCATAATGAATTTGCTATAAGTATTTTGCAATTAAATAATTTTTGCATAGAAATTAATATTGTTTAGTATGAGAAACAATATATTTTATCAACTTTTGTTCGAGAGATTTATAAGGTATCTTCATTATTATTTCACGTATGAAAGCATTAACCAACAAATGGCGTGCATTAGCTTCGCTTAAACCTCGGCTTTGCAAATAAAAAAGTTCATTAGATTCTAATTGGCTAATAGTTGCGCCATGAGAGCATTTGACATTATCTGCTGTAATTTGAAGTTCTGGTTTAGTATTAATACGAGATTTTTTTGACAATAACAAATTGCGATTTAGTTGTTTGGCATTAGTTATTTGAGCAAGCTTAGATACAATAATTTTTCCATCAAAAATTCCATGAGCTTTATCATCAACAACATATTTATGTAATTGATCAATCATTCCATTAGGATGATTAAGATTAATAGAAGTTTTTGTACAAGAAATTTGATCATCATTAAGAATACTCAAACCATTTAAGCAACTTTCTGTTCGAGATCCATTCTGACAAATTTGTATATTATTACAACAAACCCTTGAGCCCAAATCAATTTGATTTAATGCATAAAAGCTATCTTTATCTTGAGTAACATTACTTTTTCCAATATGAAAACTTATATTTGACTCTAGTTGTATTCGATTATGAGTAACTCGCGCGTTATCTTTTAAAAAAATTTCTGTTACAGAATTAGTAAAATAGGGATTAATCTGATCTTGATTTAAATGTGAGTTTTCTATGGTTGAATAGCACTCAATAAAAGATACATTAGCTCCTTTTTCTGCTACAAGTAATGTATGTGGCTGTACTAATGAAGAACTACTTTGCTGAGTTGAAATAAATAATAACTGAACTGGTTCCTTGATAGTGGTATTTTCACTAACTATAATAACTGCAGGATCGATCAACCCTATTGTATTTAGTCTACTAAATATATCTTTTTTGTTTAAGTTATTATTTAAAAGAGTATAAACTTCATCCTTCTTTATATCTGGCAAATTTTTTAACGTACCGATAAAGATATCATTGGGTGATAAGGTAATACTTGATAAAGATTCATCATATAGGCCATCTACGAATACTATACAATTTGCCTTAACTTCAGGAATAATAAGATCTTCAATACTTTTCTTTGTAACTTTTGTAGCTTTTGCAATTTTAAATTGATGTTTGTATAGTTCCCTAAGGTCTATAAATCTCCATTCCTCATCTTGGGAAGTAGGGAAAGATAACTTTCTAATTTGTTCAAGTGAATCCTGTTTTAAACTCTTGAAATTATCAATATTATTGATTTGGAATTGATTTAACAGGTTATCTAAATAAAATTCTTTACTTGTTGTTTCTAATATAGAGTTTTTCATGCATTTAAAATCAATAATTGCAAATACAGCGATAATCTTGAATTGTAGTTAAGGCTCAATAAATATTTAAAATGGCTAAAATTTTAATATTTATTAATGATTAAATATGTAAATAATTTAAGTTGTTTTCAGTAATTTTTCTTCTATAAAATCATAGCCAGTTTCTTCTAGCTCTAAAGCTAATTCTTTACCACCACTAATAACAATTTTTCCATCATACATAACATGAATATGATGAGGTTGAATGTATGTAAGTAGACGCTGGTAGTGAGTAATTAGTAGAAAAGCATTATTAGAATGAGCTAATTGATTAACTCCATCAGCAACAATTCTTAAAGCATCAATATCTAAACCGGAATCAATTTCATCTAAGATTGCTAAAGTTGGTTCTAAAAGTGCCATTTGAAGAATTTCGTTCCGTTTTTTCTCTCCACCAGAAAAGCCTTCATTTAAGCTTCTATTAAGAAAAGCAGGGTCCATTTTAACAATATCTAATTTTTTTTCAACTAAATCTTCAAAATCAAAGGTATCTATCTCTTCTAGACCTAAATGTTTTCTGCGAATATTATACGCAACTCTGAGGAAATCAAGATTACTTACTCCAGGAATTTCTAGAGGATATTGAAAAGCTAGAAAGATTCCATCTAATGCTCTTTCGTGGGGTTCTTTTTCTAAAATATTTTGTCCTTTATAAATTATTTCTCCTCCAGTAACTACATAGTCAGGATGCCCTGCAAGGATTTTTGAGAAAGTACTTTTCCCCGATCCATTTCTACCCATAATTGCATGAATTTCTCCTGCTTTAATTTCTAAGTTAACACCTTTTAAAATAGGTGTTCCACTAACATTAGCAGTTAAATTTTTAACAGATAAGATAACATTGTCCATAATTTTTTCTAAATACCTAATAACAAACTAACTATATTTCAATTAATGCTCACACTTTATATTTAATTATATTAACCTACACTTCCTTCTAGTTTAAGGCTTAATAACTTATCTGCTTCAGAAGCAAATTCCATAGGTAGCTCACTTAGTACATCCTTGCAAAAACCACTAACTATAATTGAGACTGCATCTTCTTCAGGGATGCCTCTCTGGGCAAAGTAAAATAATTGATCCTCTCCTATTTTAGATGTAGAAGCCTCATGTTCAACTTTTGTCGTATTGTTATCTGCTTGTATATAAGGAAAGGTATTAGCCTCTGCATTATCACCAATAAGCATTGAATCGCATTGAGAATAATTTCTAGCCCCTTGAGCCTTGGGACCCATTTTAACTAAGCCTCTATAACTATTTGTGGAGTTTCCTGCAGAAATTCCTTTCGAAATAATAGTACTGCGAGTATTTTTTCCAATATGTACCATCTTAGTCCCAGTATCTGCCTGTTGTTTATTGTTAGTCAGCGCAATTGAATAAAATTCTCCAATAGAGTTATCTCCTACTAGTACACAACTTGGATATTTCCAAGTAATAGCTGAACCTGTCTCTACTTGAGTCCAAGATATTTTAGAATTAACTCCTTTACAAAGTCCCCTTTTAGTAACGAAATTATAAATTCCTCCTTTTCCTGTTTCATCGCCAGCATACCAGTTTTGAACGGTAGAGTATTTAATGCTAGCATTGTCTAGGACAACAAGCTCAACTACAGCAGCATGCAATTGGTTAGTATCGAACATTGGAGCTGTACAACCTTCTAAGTAACTCACAGAGGCTCCTTCTTCTGCTACTATTAAAGTTCTTTCAAATTGTCCTGCATCTCCACTATTAATACGAAAATATGTTGAAAGTTCCATAGGGCACTCCACACCTTTAGGGATGAAGGCAAAAGAACCATCACTAAACACGGCAGAATTTAATGCTGAAAAAAAGTTATCACTTATGGGTACTACGCTTCCAAGATACTTTTTAATTAACTCAGGATATTGTTCTAGTGCTTCAGATATAGAACAAAATATAACTCCAGATTCAGCTAATTTGTCTTTAAAGGTTGTTGTTATTGATACACTATCAAAGATGACATCAACAGCTACATTACTAAGACGTTTTTGCTCTGACAAAGGAATTCCAAGTTTATCAAAAGTTTCCAGTAGTGCAGGATCAACTTCATCTAGATTATTAAGTTTTTCTTTTTTTTGCTTTGGAGCAGAGTAGTAGATAATATTTTGATAGTCAATTTTTGGATATGTAATATGAGGCCAAGAAGGCTCAAACATTTTCTGCCATTGCTTGAAAGCCTTGAGACGAAAATCAAGCATGAAATCTGGTTCATTTTTCTTTGCTGAGATGAGGCGGACCACTTCTTCACTTAAACCACGAGGAATAGTATCAGCTTCAATGTCAGTAACAAAGCCATATTTATAAGGTTGATTGACTAGGTTCTTGACGTTTGTTGCATTCATTAGATTTTACGTTCTCCATTTCTCTTTAATGATTCTCCCCGGCAGTGAAGAATCAAGTAATTTCAGATGATTCAAAAGTGTTGATAGATTAGGGTATAAATTATAATAACCCTAGAATCTGCATTTTTTGAGCAGAAGTCAATAAAACAACATTTGTATTTATTAATTATATCTCATAGTAAACTAATTAGTTGATAAAGTGTTACCTCTCCAAGCCATCTAAATCTTTATAAACTACATGTTTAATAGTTGCGAAAATGATAATTGTATAACTTCTTTTAATCAAAGAAGATATTTCGTAGCAGCTACTTAAACAAGATGAAATTACTATTAAAAAATTACAAAAGTTCTTAATACTAAGATTGAAAAAACTTATAGTTGTCTAATAAGTATAAAATATTAAATAATTTAAAAAAGAACACTATATGCTTACCTTCTTAATAAGTTGGGACATAATTATTTGTTAAAGCAGGATGAAAATTTATTAATATTTTTTATAGGTCTTGATAGAAGTAATAAAGAAATAATCTTGAAAAAGTAGTAAAACCACAAGATATAACGAGCATATTAACTAATAGATACTTGAAGAAAGAATAGAAATCACTAATAAAATCTAAAATTTCTTGTTGAATATAAATATGTCGTTTCTATAATTGAAGAATTTGATGCAATAGCTTGTAATGATAAATTAGAATATTCAAATATTGTAGGGTGAAAAGAACATAACTGTGAATATTTAATCAACATAAAAAATCATAAATTTAATGTTAAATTTTATTAATTTACTAAATTCATTATTTCAATTACATATAAGTTATATGTAATTGAAATAATACACCACTATATTTATTAACCTTTTTATTTATAAAAATAACAAAAATATGTTATAGTATTATGTACTTATACATAGAATACTTGTAAAGTTTCATTTTATTGCTTCCTTAGCTCAGTTGGTAGAGCAACTCACTTGTAATGAGTAGGTCGTCGGTTCAAGTCCGACAGGGAGCTTTACAAAAAAAGATACTAACTAAAATTACTATTTTAATTAGTATCTTTTTGTTTTGAGCAATAATGTCTTCATATATATACAATAATTTAGTAGTCTGTTCTATATTCAAATCAATAATTATAAATCTGGATCTCATATTTAAGAAATATGAAAGAGCAGTTAGAAAGTAAAGTTAGTTTTAAAAAAATATCTTATGTTTAAAGCTTTATTTGGTGATCCTAATACTAGAAAAATTAAAAAATTTCAGCCAATTGTTACAGAAATTAACTTGTTGGAAGCAGAGATCCATAAATTATCTGATCAACAACTTAAATATAAAACACATGAACTTAGAGAGGTACTAGGTACCGCTAGTAGTGATGAAGAGTTAAGAAATATTTTAGATGAGATTCTTCCAGAAGCTTTTGCTGTTGTGAGAGAAGCAAGTATACGTGTTTTGGGGATGCGTCACTTCGACGTGCAACTTATTGGTGGTATGGTTCTCCATAAAGGACAAATTGCAGAAATGAAAACTGGAGAAGGAAAAACTCTCGTTGCAACACTACCTGCTTATCTAAATGGACTAACAAAGAAAGGTGTTCATATTGTTACTGTAAATGATTATTTGGCTCGTAGAGATGCAGAATGGATGGGACAGGTTCATCGTTTTCTTGGATTAAGTGTTGGTCTTATTCAGTCAGGTATGAATCCTGAAGAGCGTAGAAAAAATTATTCTTGTGACATAACTTATACTACCAACAGTGAGCTGGGATTTGATTATTTACGAGATAATATGGCTACATCTATGGCTGAAGTCGTACAGCGTCCTCCTTACTACTGTATCATTGACGAAGTTGACTCAATATTAATAGATGAGGCCCGTACCCCGTTAATAATATCTGGACAAGTAGAAAGACCGACAGAAAAATATCTCAAAGCTACTGAAATTGCGAAACATCTCGAAAGGCAAGAGTCTGAAAACGATCCGAAAGAATATGAAGTAGATGAAAAAGCGCGTAATGTCTTGATGACTGATCAAGGTTTTGAAAAAGCTGAAAAATTATTAGAAGTTCAAGATTTATACGATCAAGAGAATCCTTGGGCTCATTATATTTTCAATGCCATTAAGGCTAAAGAATTATTTATTAAAGATGTTAACTATATAGTTAAAAACCAAGAAGTTGTTATCGTTGATGAATTTACTGGACGTGTTTTAGCTGGTAGGCGTTGGAGTGATGGTCTTCACCAAGCTATCGAAGCCAAAGAAGAAGTTCCCATTCAAAAAGAAACACAAACTTTAGCTACTATTACTTATCAGAACTTTTTCCTATTATACAATCAGCTTTCAGGAATGACTGGAACTGCTAAAACAGAAGAGACAGAGTTGGAAAAAGTCTACAATCTTCAAGTTACTATTATTCCTACGAATAGACCTTCTCAACGCTATGACAATCCAGATGTAGTGTATAAAACTGAAATAGCTAAATGGAAAGCAGTAGCACAAGAAGTTGAAGAATTTTATAAAGTAGGACGTCCTATTCTAGTCGGGACAACTAGTGTTGAAAAATCAGATGTAATATCTTCTTTATTGCAAGAAAAAAATATTCCTCACAATATTCTTAATGCTAGACCAGAAAATGTAGAAAGAGAATCAGAAATTGTTGCGCAAGCAGGCAGGAAAGGAGCAGTTACGATTGCTACTAATATGGCAGGAAGAGGAACAGATATTATCTTAGGTGGAAATTCAGATTATATGGCACGTCTTAAAATTCGAGAATACTTAATGCCTCAGGTTGTTACACCTGAAGATAATAAGTTAATAAAAGAAGCAAAAATTAATAATTCTCATTCTCGAGGCTTTGGACAAGAGCATAATAGAAAAAAGTGGAAGCCATCAGCTGATATTTTTCCTACTCAGCTTTCACAAAAAGCACAAGAATTGATTAAAAGTGTAGTGACATTTGCTGTTGACAAATATGGGTTGCAAAATATTTCAGAACTAGAAGCAGAAGAGAAAATAGCTATTGCTTCTGAAAATGCACCTACTGAGGATGTTGTTGTTCTTAAACTAAGAGAAGTTTATAAAATCATACGTCAAGAATATGACATATATACGAATGCAGAACACGACGAAGTGGTTGAACTAGGAGGATTGTACGTAATGGCTACAGAGCGCCATGAATCTCGTCGAGTTGATAATCAATTAAGAGGAAGATCTGGGAGGCAAGGAGATCCCGGAACAACTAAATTCTTTTTAAGTTTGGAAGATAACCTATTAAGAATATTTGGTGGAGATCGTGTAGCAGGATTAATGAATGCTTTTCGAGTTGAAGAGGAAATGCCTATTGAATCAAAAATGCTGACTCGTTCTCTAGAAGGGGCTCAAAAAAAAGTAGAAACCTTTTATTACGATACTCGAAAACAGGTCTTTGAATATGATGAGGTAATGAATAATCAAAGACGAGCTATTTATGCTGAACGTCGTCGTGTATTAGAAGGTTTAGATCTTAAGGAACAAGTTTTGCAATATGCAGAAAAAACCATGGATGAAATTGTTGATGCTTATGTTAATCCAGAACTTCCACCTGAAGAATGGGACGTAAAAAATTTAGTAAATAAGATCAAAGAATTTGTTTATCTCTTAAAAGATATTGTTGCAGAAGATATGGAAGAAATGGATGCTGGAGATATGAAAATTTTTCTTCATGAAGAAGTCCGTAAAGCATACAGCATGAAAGAAGGTCAAGTAGATAAAACTCGACCTGGTTTAATGAGAGAAGCAGAAAGATTTTTTATATTACAACAAATAGATACATTATGGCGTGAGCACTTACAGTCTATGGATGCCTTAAGAGAATCTGTTGGATTAAGGGGTTATGGACAAAAAGATCCTCTTATTGAATATAAGCAAGAAGGCTATGAAATGTTTTTAGAAATGATGATCGATATTCGAAGAAATGTTGTTTATTCCTTATTTCAATTTCAGCCCCAAGAGCAACCTTCAACATTATAGTTGAGATAACTCATGACTATAGGAAACGGAGAGGGTGGGATTCGAACCCACGTTGGCTTTCACCAAACCCGATTTCAAGTCGGGCGCATTCGACCACTCTGCCACCTCTCCACACTCTCAGAAATAATATCCTAACATATAACTGCTACAGACCCCTAACATAACAATTAATCTTTGTAAAAAAATATACAAAAATTATCACTATTACTAATACTCGGAATCAACGCCAAGAAAGTTAGCTGAAATAAAGAGAAAATATCTGTTTAGGCTAATTATTGTCACAACCTGTTTATTTATTTTGAGATATTTCTTCTATAACCTACTATTTTACAAATATCTAATAATATATCCTTTGTTATAAGGTGATTCACAAAGTCATTTTTTTTAAAACTATTTAAATAAAAAACTACTTTAGATTCTTGTTTATTGTTTGTGTTAGAGAATTTTTCGCAAAAACTCTTAAAATAATGATTTTATTCTTAATAAATGGTCCTTAAGAGTATTTTTATTGAAAAGAGAAATATATTTAGGTTATTAGTTAAGAAGTTACACATAGTAATGACTAAAATGTACAAACGCTGCCTATACTTGTGAATACTAAATATAAAACATAAGTATGCCGTTTATTAATAAATATTTATCTTATAAATGACCTTAAAAAAAGTAAAACCTAAAAAATTTGTTTTAACCACTCCTTTATATTACGCCAATGATTTACCACATGTTGGTAGTGCTTACACAACGATGATAGCTGATGTTATTAGTCGTTATAAAAAACTTAAGGGTGAAGAAGTTCTTTTAATCACAGGAACTGATGAACATGGTCAAAAAATAGAAAGAAATGCTGAAGCAAATAACTTACCTGCACAAGAACATTGTGATCGCATCGTCAATAGTTTTAAACTCCTATGGGATAAGTTAGATATACAATATGATCGCTTTAGCCGGACAACAGATTACCAACATAAAAAGATTGTCTATGAATTTTTTCAACGTGTTTGGGACAATGATGATATTTATCTTTCTAGGCAACAAGGATGGTACTGTGTCGCTTGCGAAGAATTTAAGGAAGAAAGAGAATTACTAGAAGGTGGCTATTGCCCTGTGCATTTTAATAAAAAAGCAGAGTGGTATGATGAAGAAAATTATTTCTTTAGATTGTCTAAATATCAATTACAACTAGAAGAGATATATAAAAATAATCCTGAATTTATTAAGCCGGTAAGTTGTCGTAATGAAATTCTAAAGTTTGTTGGTCAAGGACTTAGAGATTTTTCCATATCTAGGGTTAATGTAAAATGGGGCTTTACCGTTCCTAATAATCCAAAACACACTATTTATGTCTGGTTTGACGCTCTTCTAGGCTATATTACTGCTTTATTAGAACCAGAGTCAAAAGAAATAACACTCAATAGTGCTATTTCTCAAGGATGGCCTATTAACTTGCATTTGATTGGAAAAGATATTCTACGATTTCACGCAATTTATTGGCCAGCTATGCTTATGTCAGCAAAGCTACCTTTGCCTGAACATGTCTTTGGTCATGGATTTTTGACAAAAGATGGCCAAAAAATGGGGAAGAGTTCAGGTAATACTTTAAATCCATTCGAATTAGTTGATAAATATGGTTCCGATCCAATACGCTACTATTTTCTAAAAGAGATAGAATGTGGAAAAGATGGTGACTTTAATGAAACCCGCTTTATAAACACTGTTAATGCTGATCTTGCTGATGACTTAGGAAACCTTCTAAATCGTACTTTAGGAATGGCTCAGAAATATTGCAAGGGATTACTACCTTCAATAACTGGGACAGATTTACCTCAAGAACATCCACTCAAAAAAATAGGATTGGATCTAGGAGAAAATGTAATTAAAACTTACGATGACCTTAAATTTAATGAGGGATGCGAAGAAATTTTTACCTTAATTAGAGCAAGTAATAAATTTATTGACGAGCAAGCCCCTTGGACTTTGTTTAAGAAAGGAGAACATGAAGAAATGGAAAAGGTTTTATACGGAGTGTTAGAATCGGTGCGTCTTGCTGCTTATTTATTAGCTCCAATTATTCCGGGCCTTAGTAGCAAAATCTACAAACAACTTGGTTTTTCAGTTGATTTTAATCAAGTTGAGTATTTAAAGAAAATTATTCCTTTTGAGAAACATAGCCAATGGGGAAAAATAGCTCACGACAAACTTTTATCTAAACCTCAACCTATTTTTGCTAAACTTGACGTCTCTTTAAACAAAAACTTTTAGAAACTAAGAAAATCAAAATTTTTCTATTTTTTACTGAAAAAACCAACATAACGATGAAATACAAAACTGAGCTTACAAACAACTTTCATAATTCAACCTTCTTTGATGATCAGAGAGGCATAACAACAATGTATGATGACTTTGAAGATGATTTGCTTTTTACTCCTGAACAGATGCTAGAAAATAGAGGAAGAGTCGCCATCTTTATTGATGGTTCTAACCTATTTTATGCGGCGTTGCAATTAGGTATTGAAATTGATTATACTAAGCTCCTTTATCGTTTAACTGAAGGTTCGCGTCTTCTTAGAGCTTTTTTCTATACTGGTGTCGATAGAACTAACGAAAAACAGCAAGGTTTTTTATTATGGATGCGAAGAAATGGTTACCGTGTTATTGCAAAAGATCTTGTTCAACTTCCAGATGGATCAAAGAAAGCAAATTTAGATGTAGAAATTGCCGTTGATCTTATGGCACTAGTCGGATCGTACGATACAGCAATAATTGTAAGTGGAGATGGAGATTTGGCCTATGCTGCAAACTCTGTAAGTTATCGTGGAGCAAGAGTAGAAGTTGTTAGCTTACGATCTATGACTAGTGATAGCTTAATTAATGTTGCAGATCACTATATTGATCTTGATCAAATCAAAGAAGATATTCAGAAGACCCCTAGAACTAATCTAGCCTATAATAGTTACTCTACTGTTGGAATACTTGAACAAAACAAACCACGCTAATATTCACGTTAATATTAAAGTAGAAAAAATATTCGATTATCATTAAAGGGTAATGGATCAAAAGTATAGAAATCGACAACAGCATTCTCTAAAGCTAAAATTAATTAGGAAGGGAATGCTGCTGCTATTATTAAGTCTACTTGCTTGTCAGGTAGAAGATAAAACTAACACAAATACAAAGACTTTAGAAAAAGTAAAAGAAGAAACTAATTTAAATCTTCAAAATGCTACTTTAGAACAGTCTGATGCTGATGGTAAACTACTCTGGAAAATACAGGTAGATGAGGCTAAATATAGTCCAGATCGTGAAAAAGCAACTTTAACTGCTGTAAAAGGTAATATTTTTGAAAATGGTACACTTGTTTTACAAATCAAAGCAGATTATGGAGAAATTCATGGTAATGGAACTAAGATTTTTTTAAGAAATAATGTTTTAGCAATTGATCCAAGAAATCAAGCAGTTATTCGTAGTGAAGAAATAGAATGGCAGCCACGTGAATCACTTTTAACAATGCGTAAAAACCTACGAGGTTTTCATCCTCAGCTAGAAATTTCTGCTAATGAGGGAAAATATTATACACACAAGCAAAAGTTAGAATTAAAAGGAAAAATTGAAGCCATATCAGAACATAAGAAAATAAAGATGAATACAGAACATTTGTTTTGGGAAATTGAAAAACAAATGGTAACCAGCAATAAGTTATCAAATATTGTTAGGTTCGAAGGTGATACTATAACTGCTAATCTAATAGCTCAAAAAATAGTTATACATTTAAACAAACATCATATCCTTGTTAGGGACAATATTGAATATAAATCTATTCAACCACCTCTTCAAGCATCAGCTAATGCAATTTTATGGAACTATCAAACTCGTCAAATATTTTCTGATCAACCAGTTCAATTAGTTCAATATGAAGAAAATATTACTCTTATTGGCAATAAAGCACATGTTGATTTAAGCAATAATATTGCTTATCTTAAAGGCAAAGTTCAAGGAATAAATAACAATAATAAGAGTGTATTACAAGCTAATAATTTAACTTGGTATATTATTGACCAAAATATTGAAGCTATAGGTAGTGTATTTTATCTTCAAGAAGAAAATCCTAAGTTTACTCTGGCTGGAGATAAAGCCGTTGGAAGTTTGAAAGAAAATACTATAGTTGTAACCAATAGTAATAGGGAAGAACGAGTCGTTACTGAGTTTTTTACAAATTCAAAGTAAACTAAATAATCAATATTATTTACTTGTCAAATATAATAATATCGTTTGTTAGTATGATGGACTTTTAATTAATCATTTACCGATATCAGAAAAAAACAAAATTATATATATTTAAATACAGTTTTAATTAAGAAAGGATTTTCTTTTATTTTAAAATATAAGATAAATAAACTATCAGTATTAATAATTTACAACACTTATGGCAAAAACAATTATATTAGAACTACTAAAAGACTGGTAGTAAAAAAATGATAGGTTTCCTCCTACTTAAGTATAGTCACTATGTTTTTTGTTATCAAATAAAATTGCTTAAAAGTTAAATTTTTGAATATACTTTCTGAATATCGATAGTTTTATATGTATAGATAAAGTTAACATAATTAAAATTTTTAATATTAAGCTTTTAAAGTTAATTATTTTCTATGTTAAGATGCATATTAAATAATGAGATCTCATATATTATTCTCGTTTATCTACAATATATCTCTATTTATGAAACGAATTGCTCTTATAGATAAAAATGCAAGTAAATACTATTCCTCCCGTTGATTTAGTTCGTCAATACGAGTCTATTAATAAAGAAATCGATAATGCGATCCTTAAGGTGGTACGCTCCGGCCACTATATTGGTGGTTCTGTTGTAAAAGATTTTGAACAGCAGTTATCTCAATATATAGGTACCTCCCAATGTTTAACCTGCAACTCAGGTACTGACGCCCTCTATTTAGCCTTAAAAGCACTAAATATTGGTTTTGATGACGAAGTAATCACTACTCCTTTCAGCTTTATAGCTACTGCAGAAACGATTAGCTTAGTAGGAGCAAAACCAGTCTTTGCTGATATTGAGCGTGATACTTTTAATTTGGATTTGGAAAATATAGAGAAAACAATTAGTCCTAGAACTAAAGCAATTATCGTAGTTCATCTTTTTGGACAACCTGTCAATATGACTCGCTTAATGGAAATTGCTAATAAACATAACTTATATGTTATCGAAGATTGTGCCCAAGCTACTGGGGCTAAATGGGAAAAGAAAGTTGTTGGTAGTATTGGACATGTAGGCTGTTTTAGCTTTTTTCCCACAAAAAATTTAGGAGCGTGCGGAGATGGTGGAGCGATCACAACTAATGATTCTAGAGTTGCTCAGACTATTAGAATCATTAAGGAGCACGGCTCTATGCAACGCTATCATCATGATGTAGTTGGTATTAATAGTCGTTTAGACACTATACAGGCTGGCATTTTACAAGTAAAGCTATCTTATCTAGATACATGGAATGAACAAAGACGTAAAATAGCTGATTATTATGACAAGTTATTAAATTCAGTTTCAATGATAAAACTTCCTAAGGAAATTATGGGAGGATATCATGTTTGGAATCAATATACAGTTTTAGTAGAAAACAAAATAAACAACAAAAAATATAATAGAGATATTTTAAAAAAAGGTTTAGAAGATCAAGGAATTATTTCTATGGTCTATTATCCTATTCCTATTCATTTGCAAAAGGTTTACGTAAATTTAGGGTATAAAGAAATGTCATTTCCAATTACTGAAAAGGTATCCCACGAAGTGCTTTCATTACCCATATTTCCTGGCATGTTACCACAGGAACAAGAACAAGTTGCTAATGCAATAAAAGCTAGTTTTAATACATAGCTAATCATTCTGGTTTAACTTTAATTTTTATTCTAATATTATTTATTTAATTTTTATTACATATTTTTAATATATGGTTTATTTTTACTAAATATTGAAGATAATTAAATTTGACTATAAATCAAAGTTATATAATTAACTTGAAAATATAATTTTTACAACTATGATCATATGCCATGTTAAATCACCACAAAGAAGATACTATAGAATCTATTCTTCAAGAAGAAAGAGTTGTTTCTCCTTCATCCAATTTTAGCATTAATGCACATATCAAAAGCTTTCAAGATTATGAGAAACTTTATAAGAAATCTATATTAGAGCCAGAAAGTTTTTGGGAAAACCTTGCAGCAAAAGAGTTGCACTGGTTTCATAAATGGGATAATGTTTTAGAGTGGAATCCACCTAATTCTAAGTGGTTTGTTAATGGAAAATTAAATATTACTTATAATTGTATTGATCGTCACCTTACTCCCTCAAGACGAAACAAACCAGCTATTATATGGGAAGGAGAACCTGGCGATTCTCGAATTTTAACATATGAAAATCTATATGTGGAAGTTTGTAAATTTGCTAATATTCTGAAGCAATTAAAAGTAACCAAGGGTGATTGTGTAGCGATATATATGCCAATGATACCTGAGGCTATCATTGCTATGCTTGCTTGTGCTCGAATAGGTGCAGTTCATGCAGTTGTCTTTGGAGGTTTTAGTGCTGAATCTTTAAAAGGACGCTTAAAAGATTCACAAGCAAAAATTTTGGTTACTGCAGATGGTGGTTTTCGTAAAGATAAAATTGTTCCTCTTAAATCTCAAGTTGACATAGCTCTGGAAAATAATTCTTCAAGCATTGAGAAAGTAATAGTAGTTAGACGCACAGAAGAAAATATTACGATGAGAAATGGACGTGATTTTTGGCTGCATAATTTGCAGCAAAATATCTCTACTGATTGTCCTCCAGAAATTATGGATAGTGAAGATACTTTGTTTATTCTTTACACCAGTGGAAGTACTGGAAAACCTAAAGGAGTAGTACATACTATTGGTGGATATAGTCTATATACTCATATAACAACTAAATGGGTCTTTGATCTAAAAGATACAGATATTTATTGGTGCACAGCTGATATAGGCTGGATTACAGGACATAGCTATAGCGTTTATGGCCCATTGTCAAACGGAGCCACCTCTTTAATTTATGAAGGTGTTCCTCGACCATCAAATCTTGGCTGTTTTTGGAATATTATTGAAAAATATGGTGTTAATATTTTTTACACTGCACCAACTGCCATCCGTTCTTTTATGAAAATGGGGGAAGATATACCTCAAAAGTTTGATTTATCCTCTTTGCGACTTTTAGGAACTGTAGGAGAACCTATAAACCCTGAAGTTTGGATGTGGTATTACCGGATAATAGGTAATGAGAAATGTCCTATTGTAGATACTTGGTGGCAAACAGAAACAGGTGGAATCATCATAACGTCTTTACCTGGAGCAATATCTAGTAAACCAGGTTCGGCTTCTCTTCCTTTTCCTGGCATTATTGCGGATGTAGTAGATAAATGTGGCAACAGTGTGTCTAGAAATACTGGTGGATTGTTAGTAATTAAGAATCCATGGCCAAGTATGTTAAGAACCATTTATGGTGATCACCAACGTTTTGAAAAAAGTTATTGGAAATTTTTATCCGATAAATCGGATAAATGTATGTATTCTTCAGGAGATAGTGCACGTAGGGATACCGATGGCTATTTCTGGATTTTAGGGCGTACTGATGATGTTATGAATATTTCAGGTCATCGCCTAGGTTCTATGGAGTTAGAATCAGCATTAGTCTCACATCACACAGTCAATGAAGCAAGTGTAGTTAGCGTACCACACCAAATTAAAGGAGAGGATATTTATGCTTTTGTAACACTTAATAATAGTTTCAAGGCGAGCGATCAGCTATCTAATGAGCTAAAACAACATGTTACTAGAGAAATCGGAGCCATTGCTCGTCCTGCAACTATTCAGTTTACACAAGAATTGCCTAAAACACGTTCTGGAAAAATTGTTAGGAGATTTTTAAGACAAATTGCAGCAGGACAAAGTATTGAAGGAGATAAATCTACGATAGTTAACCCTAATGTTTTGAATGAACTAGAAGAACAAGCTAAATGGCTACGTAATAATAATTTGTATTACTAGTTACGATAGCTGAAAAACACACGTAAGAATTGATTTGGAGATTTATCAGTTATGTACAAATATTATTTATGTTATTAATATATATGTAGCAATATTAGGACAAATTACTTAACAAAAAAAACATACATATCCATTTTGGATCTTAAAAGTTGAATAGAAAAGTTTAATTATAGATATTAGCCATAGCCTAAATACCTATTGTGCATTAAGAGAACTATTCTTAGTATATTATTTACCACTTAATTTAACGATAAAAATACCACCAAAATATAATACTAGGACTGCTCCAGCTAATAAAGATTGAGTTAAAGGATCTGTAGATGGTGTTAAAATAGCTCCTAAAATGACTGCGCCTACTACCACTATACGCCACTCTCTCAACATTTTATGGGATGATATGATACCCAAGTAACCCAACATTAACTGAATTATAGGAATTTGGAATGCAATACCAGTACTAAACATTAATAGTAAAATAAATTCAAAATAACGATCAATTGACCAAGCTTGTTCAACTACATTAGAGCCGTAAGTTATAAAAAAGTTTAATGCAGCAGGTATTAAAATCCAATAGGAAAATCCTATCCCTGCGAAAAAGAGAACACTAGAGATAAGAATAGTGGGACCTAATAGACGACGTTCCCTACGAGTTAATCCAGGTAAAATAAATCTTAAAATTTGGTAAATGATAAAAGGGCTCGTAATCAGTAAACCACTATAACCAGCAACTTTTATAGAAACAAAAAAGAATTCTCCAGGTGCTAGTTGTAAAAGTTTTACTCCTTGTGCAGGAACCTCCAACCATCTTACGAGGGGTTTTACTACTACAAAACATAAGATTATATTCAAACATACTGCTGCTAAAGCATAAAGAATACGTGTTCTTAACTCTTCAATATGATCTAGTAATGGCATTTCTGCTTCATCTGGTATCTCATTGAGATATTCCTCTTTTCCCAGTTGATCACAAGTTTCACTTAAGGGTTGCTTCATAAGATATAAAATACAGTTTTTTGTTTTTTAATTGTATAAAGTAAAGTTTAATATCTAGTATAATTTTTTATTTTATTGCTCAAGATTCATAATTGATTTTACTATGTCTAGTATTCACAAGAAATAATAATGAATAATAAGTCTTTCTAAAGTCATAACAATATAATTTTACCTTCTAAAAAAGTACTAATAGAATATGAAAATTAAGAATTTATTAGTTATTTGCAAAAACGATGCTTTGAGCAATTTATAATGACTTAATTAATTTTTTTAATTATCGTTTCTATCTGGTAGGTAGATAATTCTTCTACGTTCAGGTTCTGTAAAATGACTCTGCTTATACATAACTCGATAAGTCATATTAGGAGAAAAACTATCTCCAAATTCTCTTGCTAATTTGGAAACCCGTTGTCTAGTCTCTTGAAGTTCAGCTTGTAATTCTCTAAGATTAGTTTGTTGTAATTTTAAATAATTAACCGATCTAATAATACTTAAAATTGCAATAGTTGATAGTAGCCCATTCATTATTAATTTAGTAACAACTTCTATAATCATCCACTTATATTCAAAATGATAGCTATTAGTATCTTTTTTTTGATGAATATGTTTTCTAGACATTAAATAATAAGTAAAGTTACATTAAATACTTATGAAGTTCTCTAGCATCACTGCTAGAGAACTTCACAATATACCTGCTAGTCTTAGCAGACATATAAATTATTTATAAAGTTCCGTAGATAAACGAAACGCTAGAATACCAGGAACTAAAGCAACAGCTAAGGCAATGAAAATTTGTGCATTAGATAACATAAGCTATAAACTCCCTAAAGCTAATAAATATAATCACTTCTCTACTTTGCTTTATGATAAGATTTTATGAAATATATTGTTACAAAGATTTAACTTTACTATTTATCCTTTAAAAAAACTAAATTATGTTTTTCTCTGATTAATATTACGGTTTTCAACTTCTAGTTACTTAAATTATAATATAGCAAAATAATAAATGAGAGAAGAGGTAACATGATAAGTTTACTAATTGTTTGGATCACTACATCAGCAAGTTTGTTACTTGTTAGTAAACTACCTATTGGTGTTGATATAGATAGTTTCACTAAAGCTCTAAAAGCTTCCATTATTTTTGGAATTCTTAATACTTTACTTAAACCAATTTTGGTTTTTTTAACAATCCCTTTAACTATAGTAACACTTGGACTATCTCTGCTAATTATAAATGCTATGATTTTCGGTATCACCTCTATATTTGTTGAAGGTTTTCGTTTACGCTATGGTTTATGGAGTGCTGTTTTAGGTTCAGTTTTTCTAAGCCTTACTAACAATACTGTCTTGAAGATACTTACAGTTACAGGGTGGAACTGAAAACCTTAACGTTAGCATAATTGGATATTCTAATTACTCTTGTTTTATTTGTGATTTATTGAATTAAATTTTTTTGAATAGACGGCTATCTGGAAAGTTACTTACTGCTCTTTGAAGTAAATTAATAGAACGGTTATATTCAATGATTGCTTGCAAAAAATCTCCTCGTGCCTTAGACAAATCTCGTTGAGCATCTATTACATCAGTTTGGACACCTATTCCTTCTTGGAATCTTAATCTAGCTAATCTTAGTCCTTCTTCTCTAGTAATAATGTTTTTGCGTGTACTTTCGATATTTCCTTTGTTGGCAATGAGATTGTAATAAGCCTCTTCGACTTCAAATCGAATCTGACTGCGTAAATCTGCAAATTGGATATTGGCTTGATCAATTCTACGTTCTGCAGCTCTAGCACCTGCAAAAGCCCTACCACCATCAAATAGTCTCCATCTTAAACGAGTCTCAAAACGATAATTAATTAATGCTCCTAAAGCATCTTCAAATTCATCATTAAAGCCATACTGAGCAATAATATCTAGTTTAGGGATTATTTCTGCGATCGCAATACGACGATCTTGCTTTCCTATCTCTACTTGAATGAGTTGTTGTTCTAATTCTGCACGATTTTTATATGCTTGAACTATAGTTTCTTCTAACGAAAGTTTCCAATATCCTAGTTCAGAAATATTGTCAGCAGCTGATAGCTCAACTTTTTGACCTAAATTTAAGGTTTCTGTAAGTTTTTTCCTTGCTATTCGCTGTTTTGCAACAGTTCTTGCTAATTGTTCGTTAGCAGTCGCCAAATCTCCATCTGCACGTAATATATCAAACTTAGTTCCTAAACCAGCCCTTTCTAAAAGCTGTGCATCTCTTAAAGTTTGAGTGGCATTTTCAACATCTGCTTGAGCAATAGCCACCTCAGCATCAGCATTTTGTAAAAGGTAATAATTATCTGTTGCTTCAAAACGAATTTGTTCAGCAATTTGTTCAAGCTGTAGTTGTCGACCCCTAATTTCTCGTTCTGCTTTTCTAATACGACCGTCTCTCTCACCACCAGTATAAATATCATACCGGAGGGAAACATTGAAAATTCCTGTTGTTTCCCGAGAACTTGCTGCAACTTGTTTTCTGAAACCTTGGCTAAAGTCAATAGATTGTCTCTCAAAAAACTTATGATTTAAGCGTGAATCTATATCTAAACTAGGATAAAGCTTTGCTTCCTGCTCAATTAGTCGTGCTTTAAACTCTTCTATGACAACACGAGCATTTTCTATTTCTTGATTATTTTGTAAAGCTACAGAAATAACTTCTCTTAGAGTAAGAGATCTATTAAGTATTATCTTAATATTGTCCTTTTTTATAGAAGATACTAAAAATTTATTATCTATACTTGTACATTCGGAAAGTGATTTTATAGAGACAGTTTTTAAGTAATCAACATATCTAAAATTAAAGGGAAAATTTACTTGTTTACAGTTGATTTCAAAAGATGATTTTATTGTGTTTATGTAATTGCTTTTTTCAAAACTAGATTTTATCAATAAATCCTGTTTTCCTTTAAAATCATCGATATAGTTTTTAACTTGTGATTTTTTATTAGATTTTGGGAAAAGCTTTGTAGTTTCATATTCTTCTTGCATGGGGGATAAAGCCTGTGCTATCAACGACAAATTAAATAGCAATACCATTAAATAACCAGCACATGCATAGTAATTTAGAAGAAACATGATTTTTTGCAAAAATTAAATTTGGATAACTATAGTATTAACTAGAAAAATAAAATAGAAATACTTATCAAGGTATCATACAGTCTACAATATATTTCATTTAATTAAAAACAGGCTAAATTGATCACCTCTTATTACATTACTTGTCATAGTTATAGTTATATGATCTTTATAATTTAAGTAAGATTCTTTTAGTCTTGACCTTCATAATTTATCATAAAAAAAATCTATATCGCATGAAATATTACATGAATATTTTTATTATTTAATAATAGAAAGTTCGGGAACCCGTACACAATGAACAGTTGCCAGAACTCCTAATATTTCGTTAAATTAGCACTCAAGGATTAAGAGTGCTAACTCTATAAAAAGTTACCTTAAAGAACTCTTGATTTTTCAATAAATATTAAAGGAGGATTTATTCATGGCAGCAATCAGTATTAATGTATCTACCGTTAAGCCCCTTGGAGATCGTATTTTTCTTAAGGTCAATCCTGCTGAAGAAAAAACTGCTGGCGGTATTTTATTGCCAGATAATGCTCAAGAAAAGCCTCAAATAGGTGAAGTTGTTTCTGTTGGGCCTGGCAAACGTAATGATGATGGTAGTCGTTCTGAACTGGATGTCAAGGTAGGTGATAAAGTCCTTTACTCTAAATATGCTGGAACTGATGTCAAGCTATCTGGAGAAGACTATGTACTACTTTCTGAAAAAGATATCCTAGCAGCTGTTGCTTAAAATATACATAGCAAATTCTTATTAACTTTATTTAGAATTGACATAAAAGAGGAATAATCTATGGCTAAGTCTATTGTTTACAACGAAGATGCACGTCGTGCATTAGAGAGAGGAATGGACATCCTTGCAGAATCTGTTGCTGTTACTCTTGGTCCCAAAGGTCGTAACGTAGTTCTCGAAAAAAAATTTGGTGCTCCACAAATTGTTAACGATGGTATTACCATTGCGAAAGAAATCGAGCTAGAAGATCATATTGAAAATACTGGTGTATCCTTAATTCGTCAAGCTGCCTCAAAAACTAATGATGTAGCTGGAGATGGGACAACTACTGCTACAGTACTAGCTCACGCTATTGTAAAAGAAGGTTTACGCAACGTCGCTGCTGGAGCTAATCCTATATCTTTAAAGCGTGGTGTTGATAAAGCTACTAATTTTCTAGTAGAAAAGATTGCAGAACATTCAAAACCTATTGAAGATTCTAAAGCTATCGCTCAAGTTGGTTCTATTTCTGCAGGTAACGATGAAGAAGTAGGTCAAATGATCGCCGATGCCATGGATAAAGTTGGTAAAGAAGGTGTTATCTCTCTAGAAGAAGGTAAATCAATGTTTACTGAACTAGAAATAACTGAAGGGATGCGTTTTGACAAAGGATACATTTCTCCTTACTTCGTTACTGATCCTGAAAGAATGGAAGCAGTTTTTGAAGAACCATGTATTCTTATCACTGATAAAAAAATTAATTTGGTCCAAGATTTAGTTCCTATCTTAGAGCAAGTTGCTCGTCAAGGAAAATCTTTAGTTATTATTGCTGAAGATATTGAAAAAGAAGCTTTGGCAACCTTAGTAGTTAACCGTTTACGTGGTGTTCTAAACGTTGCTGCAGTCAAAGCTCCTGGTTTTGGAGATCGTCGTAAGCAAATGCTTGAAGATATTGCTATTCTTACTGGTGGTACTGTAATTAGTGAAGAGACAGGTTTAAAGCTGGAAGGCGCAACAATTGAAATGTTCGGGTCTGCACGACGTCTTATTATGACTAAAGATAACACAACGATTGTAGCTGAAGGTAATGAAGAAGCAGTTAAATCTCGTTGTGATCTAATTCGTCGACAAATTGAAGACTCTGACTCTTCATATGACAAAGAAAAGCTACAAGAACGTTTGGCTAAGTTGTCTGGTGGAGTTGCGGTTATCAAAGTTGGTGCTGCTACAGAAACTGAGATGAAAGATCGCAAACTTCGACTAGAAGATGCTATTAATGCTACAAAAGCTGCTGTTGAAGAAGGTATTGTTCCTGGTGGTGGAACAACGCTAGCACATTTTGCTCCAAAATTAGAAGAATGGGCACATGCTAATCTTGATATTAGTGAAGAATTAACTGGTGCATTAATTGTCGCCCGTGCTTTAACTGCTCCTTTGAAACGCATTGCTGAGAATGCAGGTCAAAATGGGGCAGTTATTGCTGAACGTGTTAAAGAAAAAGATTTTAATATCGGCTACGATGCTGCTACAGGACAATTCTCTGACATGTTAGCTAGTGGAATTGTTGATCCCGCAAAAGTAACTCGTTCCGGAATACAAAATGCTGCTTCTATTGCCGGCATGATTTTAACCACTGAATGTATTGTAGTTGACAAGCCAGAGAAGGTGAAATCCGCTGCTGCTGGAGGTCCTGGAGATTATGATTATTAATAACTGCTTCTTAATTAAATAAATAAGGAATGCTCTGTCTTTTTATAAGACAGAGCATTCCTTATTTATTTAATTAAGAATAAATTTAATCTATTTTGCCAGAAAATGTAACGCTATGATCCCGTTGCATCTCTAACACCATGAATAGTGTGCGAAAGTTCATTTGTCTCATTGAAAGCTACTCTAGTTTTAGAATTACTGACTATATCTTCACAGTTACGAAAAAAGTCTTGAATAATAGGGCCATTATGATTAATAATATATTGTCTGATATTTTTATCATGCCAAGATCCCCTCATCTTAAAGACATTAATTGATTTAGACATTTTTCCATGATTTTCTACATATTTAAGCATTAATATTGTATCTGTAATAGTAGAAATATGAGTCTCTGTAATAGAGTAATCCTCCATAAGCTGATCAGTTGTATTAGTAAAAAATCCTGTAATTTCTTCTTGTTTTACATATCCTGTGATTCCAGTTACAAATTGATGAAAAGCATTTTTTGTAACACCTCGAGCTAGAGCAGATAGAGAATCAATAGCAATACGAGAAGGTTTAAATCTGGAAATTTCTGACTTGATCATTTGTAAGTGATCTTCTAGACCAGCAGATTCTGGATAAGTACATAATAGTTTAAGAAGCCCTTTATGCTCCATTTCCTCAAAATTAATCCCCCAAGACATGGCATTACGAGACAACTGAGCCTTAGATTCTTCATAAGCAAATAAAATTACTCTTTCTTTTTGATGACATCCTTCTTCTAAGAATTTACTTAAAAATAAAGTTTTTCCAGTTCCTGTAGTACCTGTTGCTAAAATAATAGAATCTTTGAAGAATCCCCCTCCACACATTTCATTAAGAGTTTGTACTCCAGAAGAAATACGTATGTTAGATGATCTTTGAGTTAATCTCATTGCTCCTAAAGGAAATATGTTAATTCCATCATTAATAATAGTGAATGGATACTCTCCATTCATATGAGTTGTACCACGTAACTTGAGAATCTCAATTGTACGACGACGGCGCTCTCCTTCTAAAACATTACGTACAACAATTACATTATCTGAGACAAATTCTTCAATACCAAATCTAGCAATTTGGCCATATTCTTCTATTCGTTCTGTAGTTAAGATAGAAGTAATTTCTAATTGTTTCAATCGAGATACAAGACGAAAAATTTCTCTTCTTATTACAGAAACAGCGTTATATTGTTGGAAAACTGTAGTTATAGAGTCAATAGAAACAAGTTTTGCTTTATATTTCTGAATGGCATATTGTATTCTTTCAATTAGTGCTGATAAATCAAAATTTTCAAATATTTCTTGTCCTTCAGGATCTGGGGACGCATCTAGAATAAATAAATAACCATCATCCACTAATTTTTGTAAGTCCCAGCCAAAACTATATGCGTTCTCAATAATATCATTTGGAGATTCTTCAAAAGTAACGAAAAGACCGGGATAGTCAAAATATTTAATCCCGTTATATAAAAATTGTATAGCAAGGAGTGTTTTTCCTGTTCCTGATGTTCCACTAACAAGTGTTGTTCTTCCTAAAGGTAGTCCTCCATGGGTTATTTCATCTAAACCATCTATCATAGTACGAATTTTACGAACACCGTTAAGAGCTAATTTTAATGGTATGTCTTTTCTTGAAAAAGGCTGATTCATAACTTCTTAATTAATTATATTATATTGAAATTTTTAATGGAACAACAGAAGAAAGCTGAATCTTAAATATTTTTATAAGGAGAATCTAGCTTAATTTAAAAAATCTTTTTTGCTATAAAAAATTTTAGAATTGTAATCGCAGATTTGTATTAATAACCAATATATTATTTTTTATTGTAATTTCTTTAAAAAATCAATAATTTTTGTATACAAATTCTTTCAGCTTTATTTATTTATATCTATTTGGACTGTAGTAAATAATTAATTTATATAGTTAGTTACTGTACAGTCAGAATTCATTTTTAATCTTACAATTTATTTTAAAGTAGAAAAACGATATATCTCTTCTAAATAGGCAAAGACATCAATAATAGTTAAATCATAATCTAAAAATATTTTATATTTATCTCTTTTAACTTGATCTATTGTGGTGGTTCATCAATTAATTCCATACGAATTTTTAAAATCTGAGAAATTGATTTATTGGTAGCAAGAGTTGTTTAATAAATTAATTAGTAAATTTACTGATTTTGACATAGTTTTAATAACTTTTTACTACTTCTCAGAAAAGTTGCAATAAGAATATTGGTTATCTTTTCTATAATAGTTCTCCAAGTATTTAAGCTTTTAAACTAATCTGTATTTTTTTAGCAATAAAAATATTTCTCGTAATATGATTAGGCCCTAAGCATCAAGAAAAAGTGACATCATAGTTAATAAATGTTTTAATAATGAGCTTTAGCATTATATTAAAAATAATCTAGAAATTAACTATTATATTTAGTAAATCTTTCCTTTATATTAAAGTTTATTCAAAAAAGTGTAAGTGATGTTGGAATACTTTATTTACAAAGTTTGTGTAAGATATATATTACACTTAATTTCTGCTATATTAATGGACTATTTATTAATAGTTAGTTTTCTCTAAAGAAACGTAATAGTTTTTTGACTCTAATTATGATATAGATATGATGATTTCAATTCCTCAATTTATTATTTAGTTACTAAACAATAAGTTGATCACTAGTCTAAAGATAAATTAATGTCTCAGCATACAATGTTCTTCAAGAAAATAGGAAGAATTCAAATGAAATCTTTCGCTAAAAATTTAACATAAATATTTATCTTTTGTTTTCACATTAGTTAAAAGTAAAGAAGACTGCATTTATTAATAAGTAAATGAAGATTAAAATAAATTATGTTCAACTTAATATTTTCATTAATAAAAGGTGATATTTAATAATGATAAGATTAGCAACAAGAATTGAAGCAGTTTTATACCTTAAAGGTCAATCTCTGAGTCTGGTCGATATTGCTAAATATCTGAACTGTAAAACTGAAGTTGTACAAGATGCAATAATTGAATTAATGTCTGATTACGCATATCGTGACAGTGCACTGGAAGTTATAGAAACAGAAAATGGTTATAGCTTACAACTCCGTCCAGTCTTTAACGATCTTACAGACAACATAATTCCTGCCGAATTAGGGAAAGCAGTGTTGAGAACTTTAGCGGCAATTGCTCTCAAGAATCCTATTGTTCAAACTGAATTAATTGAATTGAGAGGGAATAGTGCTTATCAACATGTACAAAAATTAGTAGAGCTAGATTTTATTCGTAAATATAGCAAGAAACCTGGACGTTCCTATCTTTTATCAATTACCCCTAAATTTCATCAGTATTTCGAAATTGATCAGCTTCCAAAGTCAGTGAATTAGATTCTTAGCTATTTTTTCGAGTAAGGCTTATATTGTAATGGTATATGACAATAGCAGAACATAAATAAATTAAAATTAAACTCAAATTTGGAGTTCTAGAGAATGGTATTCAACTTTGATTTTCTCTCAGAAGAACAAGATCCTAGCCCCCTCATACAATATCTTAAACAACAGCAACCTGAAACACTATCACGAATAGCACAATCTGTTAGTTTAGAAGTTGAGCAAATTATTACCAAAAATGTACAAGGACTAATGGGAATACTTTCTTCCGGAGACTTTAATATACGAATAGCTACTGATCGCGAAAGTCTAGATAACCTTCTTGCTTCTGCAATGATGACAGGATACTTTCTTAGTAAAATAGAACAACGTAAAGATCTAGAAGTTAATTTTTCTAATACTGAATTTTCAAATTCAAGCTTATCTTCCAGCCAGACAGAGGAACAAAAAGAATAGTGATAAGAGAAATCATAGAGAAAATTTACTTTTTTTCTATAATTTCTCTTAGTAAAAATTTATCCGCCTCTAGAAAAGCTTCCCATTACAAAAGCAGATAGTAATATTCCTGGACTTAGTAAAGCAATTAATAGCAACAATTGATCAACAGTCATAAATGTTATTTTAGATTGTAATATCTTCCACTTGTTAAATTAACGCAATTCCTCCAAAATTTCGCTAAGTTAACTAAATTTTAATATTATTCATTCATGTTTTTATAAGTAGCTACAGCCGAAGGAGAAATACGATTAAGATAGCGAAATATCCAATATTTAAGTACTGTGTCCAAAATAACAGGGAATGTTGCAATAAAAAGGAAATTAAACTCTTGGTTTTCTGGTAATCCAAAATGATGGGAGATTCCTTCTAAAATAACTTCCCATCCATGTGGAGAATGAAATCCAACAAACATATCTGTAAATAGAATAATTAAAAATGCTTTGGCTGGATCACTTAATCCATATAAGATTTCGTCTAGAAAAGCTTTTAAAATTTCTATCTCTTTCCTACTAAAAATAACAACTATTACAAAAGCAGTGACAGAAAAAAGATCAGCAAAAACATTGCCAACTGAATTTATACCCTGTATCCGATATTGCTGTGTTATTTCTTGAGCTTTCTCTTTAACCTTTTCTTCAACTTTTTCTTCATTCAAAGGTTCTCTTAGTCCTATTAAGCCTTGAAATCTGAGAATTTCTTCATAATGACTCAACTCTTCAAAAGCTTCTTCTTCTAAATCTTTGTTAATAAATACTACTTGTCCATGATCTTGAAAATATTGACGAATTATTGGAGTTAATAAAAATGTTTTAGTTAACTGATGAGTCAGTAAAGGAATTATGATTAGTAGTAAAATAAATTTGATAGAAAGGGCAGTTCTTAATCGAGATTTACGATGTCTATTTAAAACCTTTTCTTCACTATCCTCTGATTTAGGATCTATTTCTTGTCTTAGTCTATTCAGTGTATCAACAAAAGATCGTGGTAAAACACCTATGTTTTGATTTATAGACTCTAGACGATGCCTATCTTTTGGAGATATATTTTCAATGTTATTAGTTTCTTCTTTTATTTTAAGTGCAGTCTGTGTTGAACTAGTAGAGTTATTTGAATTATTTTCATTTCTACTTAAGTTATATTTCAATATAATCTTGTCAATAAATTTTAACTTTTCAAGAACAACTGTATTTTTTATAAAATTCTGTTGTTCTTCTTCATTTAGTATTTTTTCTTCATAAATATCTTGTGAGATATTTATAAACTTTAAGAATAGTCGACTAGTTTTGAAAATATTTAGCTCTGAATTAATTTTTTTGAGATAGCTATCAATTTCTATCTTAAAATATGAAACAACACTGCTACCATAACTAGTATGATCTTGAGATATTATTTGTCCACCAAAATATTTATCTTCAATTTCTTTTACTTTTAAAGCCATTTTATAGGCACGGTCTAAAGATCTCTCTGGAGTTGATGTCAGCCAATCAAAAGTTTTTTTAATCAAGAACTGAATTTTCATAGTAACTAGTGCTTATTTACAATGAGTAAAAAATTAAAGAATAAAAATATTTTAGAAATGATTGTATGTTAACTAATTTAATTGAGGAATGTTTGTGAAGTTAAACTCCTTATGGATTGAAGGAACTACTCGTACTGGCAAAACAACCCAATTAGTTAAGAAGTTTTTTTACTTAATTCAAGAGAGGGGAAATGGCCAAAGTTTAACCCCTATACAATCAATTACTCATAACCTTGCTTCATCAGTATTAGTTTTATCTGCAAATGACGATAATCGTCGTAAATTGTTTGATAAACTTTCTTCTATAACTAAAGGTAAATATGCTATTCATTGTAAAACACCTTTAGGATTCATGAGAGATGAATTAAAGTTATTTTGGCCTCTTCTATTTAAAAAACTAAAGCTAAAGGAAGAATTCCCTTTATTTTTAAGAACCGAAACTGAACAAGCATTCGCCACTAAATTATGGAAACCATATTTAGAAAAGTATCAAATATTACTTACTAAGAATCATGAGTTTCGCTTTATTCGCCAAACTCTAGACTTATTGCAATTAGCAAGTGCTAGTGGGGTAATGGTTGAAGACATATCCTTTATATTAGAGTATGGCTTAAAAGAAGAATACTACTTTTTAAAAGAATTCCATAGCTCTATCCATACTAAAAAAACTTTGCCAAAGTTACAGCAGAAATTAATTACACAATGGAAAGGATGGTGTTTTAGTCGTGGCATAATAACTTATGGACTTATCTATAACTTATATTGGCAGTATTTATTGCCTAACTCTCAATATAGAGATTTTTTAATTAACCGTTATCGTGGAATTTTTGCAGATGATATTGATGACTATCCTGCTATAACTAAAGATTTATTTCAATTTTTTATAGATCATCAAAAATTTTGTGTTTTTACTTACAATCCATATGGACAAGTTAGATTAGGTCTAAGCGCTGACCCTAAGTACTTATGTCGTATAAAGCCTTATTGTAATACGATAATATTATCTACATATCCAAAACTTTTTGATATCAGCAATCAACTTATCTTAGAACAAATAGATAATCCTTTATCTTCAAAAAAACTTCCTTACTTTTTCTCATCAATTAAAACTTCTTCAAGAGCCGAACTTCTTCAAAAAACAGCCAATTTTATAGTTAAGGCTATTGAAAATCATCAAGTTACTCCTAACGAAATTGCAATTATTGCACCTGGTTTAGATGAAATCGCACGTTACACTCTAATTGAGACCTTATCAACAGCTAATATTCCTGTTAGATTATTAAATGAACAACGTCCTCTGATAAGTTTCCCAATTATTCGTGCATTATTAACTCTTTTGGGACTAGTTTTTCCTGGACTAGGACAATTTGTTGAAACACATGATATTGCGCAAATGCTCACTATATTAAGCTATGATTATGAAAATAATACAATGATAATTGACCCTGTTAGATCAGGAATCTTAGCTGATAATTGTTTTTATATGGATAAACAACATCCTAAGCTATTACCGTTAGAGCAATATTCTAGGTGGGATAGGATGGGATACAATGCTGCTAAGGCTTATAAAAGGTTATATTCTTGGGTAAAAGAAACAAGATATGAAATAGAACAAAAACAACCTGCTAACCCTATAGAAGTTATCGATTCAGCAATTAAAAAATTTATAGAATCTAGGTATCAATTACCTCATGAACAACTATTAGCTCTGAAAGAACTTACAGAAACTGCCCAACATTTTTGGGAAATAGATTACCGTTTACAAAAATATAATACAAATATAAAGTCTCTAACAAATAACTTAGTTGATTTTATTCAATTACTCAGAGAGGGCATAGTCACAGCTAATCCTAAACCTGAAGATTATTTTAGCAAAAAGACTGACTATGTAACTTTGACTACAATTTTTCAGTATCGTTCTTTAAGAAGTTCTCATAATTGTCATTTATGGTTAGATATTTCGTCTCATTTATGGGAAACAGCTGGGGCATCAGTTTTATTTTATGCTCAGTTATTTTTAAGAGATCAATTAAGTAATTTAAACAAGTCTGAAGAAAACAAAAAACGTTTAAAACGTATTTTAATGGATTTATTAGGCAGAGTAAATAATGAAGTAGTTTTATGTCATAGCGATTTAAACATTAAAGGGATATATCAGTCTGGTCCACTACTAACCTTTATGAATAACTCTAAAAAAAGATAAACAATTTACAACTATTATTTTGGAATAGTACATGTTAACTATTGGTAAAGCCCCTAGCTTTTAAATAACAGTTAGGGGCTTATTAAGTTACTAAGCTAAGCTCAAACTATAAAAGCTCTACAATTCCTAAGATGCAATATTTTATCAAGCTTAATGTTGGCGGGACCTTTGTCTTTGCCGAGTAGCTTCTTTACGTTTACGCTTTTCTTCTGGCGTTTCAAAAAATTGATGCTTTTTATAGTCTATATAAATTCCAGCTCTAGCAACCTGCCGTTTAAATCGACGTAATGTAGATTCAATGGGTTCGTTTTGACCAACGACTACTTGAGTCATTATGAAAGTTAACACCTCCTTTTGTTTAATAAATAAGAATAATAAGTTAACTATCTTCTTTTATTAAAACTTATTCAAGTATATTATTTCAACCCTAGAATATATCTTTTTTATAAATTTAGACGAATAAGGTCGACAGTTTAGTTAATAATATCAATTGTTTGAATTAGCCAACGATCATTTTTGCGAAGTAAAGTATAACGTACTTTTAAAATATCATCGTAGGCATAATTGATATTACCCTGATGGTAATATTGGGCAGTTTCTTTGATATCAGCTTCACCAATAACTTGATATAATTTATTCTGATTAGGCTTCAGATGGTTAACCTTGATTTCATGTTGATAAACCCAATAATCTTGGTTTTGCTTCAATTTTTGTGCATGATTACGCCATTTTGAAAGTAAAGGATCAGCTAGAATATTATTTAATGAACTAATATCATGATCTTTCCCAAAAGCTTTAGATTTACTTAGTAACCATGTTTTTATTGATTGGTGAAAACCTTCAGATGTCAATATACCTGTTGTGCTAACCATTTGTGTATTAGCTAAGGGTATATTTATTAGCGGTTTAATAAGAGATACTCTATATTGATTTTTCTCTAAAGTAAATAATGGAGAATTAATCTGATATGCTAAAAGTAAGCAAATACCTGTTACACTCGCACTGCCAAGAATAGTTAACGTATTTCTTTTCGATCTCGAAAAATAGTAACAACTTTTAATATAATTGACTCTCAATAGTATTTTTAAAAGTTGAGTAGTATACAAAGAACTCTTATTAAATTGAACTTTAATATTCTTTTTAGTAAAGCTTTGCACTAAATTTTTAATATTTGTTATTGAAGTCTTTTCAGTTTCTAAATATGGAAAAAGAGAAGGATTTTTTGTGGATAGAGAGTGAGAAATTGAGTCTAGACTAACTGGTTGCAACTTTTGTAGATTTTGTCTGTAGTTATAATATTGACGGCTTTCCGTAAAGGTATCAATGATGGGAAAAGTTGAATAATTTCTTCTTCGATTGGACTTTTCATGAACATCCACACAAAAATTATCTAAATAGGCTCGAACCTTTTTATTAAGATAATACTCTTTTAAAGAAAATGATGATTCTTTTAAGTCTCTAAAATAATTAGAAACTTCTGTTTTTAACCATATTTCAGTATAAAGACATAAACCAGGTAGTAAATCAGGAGAACCTTGAGAATTTAATCTAATAAAATTTAAGATTGGCTGATTGTCTACTTTATTTAATAAGATTTTTTCAGCTAACTGGGTTTGTCCTAACAATAAAGCAACAATAGTTTGTTCTATAGAGACTTTCTTGTGAGATTCTAAGTTTTCAAGTATTGTTTGAGCTTCTAAAATTAGGTAAGGTTCTTTCTCAAAAAAACCAAGGGCTATTAAGATATTTACTTTTAAATAGGATGTTACAAGAGAAGAAGAATATTTATAAGTGTCTACAAAAATTTGTTTCTGTTCATTAATAGTTAAATGAATTCTCATTTGCTGGAGAAAACTTAAAAAGTCATTAGTTTTAAGATTAAAATAACTTTTTGTTTGTTCATTAACTTCATATTTATTTTCAAGCATAGTTCCTAATAGATCAATTCCTTTTTGTCTTAGAGATTGACAATGTATAGGATGAGCTAACAATTCTAAGATACGATAAGGTCTTAATTTATCAAGTTCCGAATAAATTTCTTTTTGTATAGACAAAAAAAGTTGATTTGTTTCTAAAAAAGTTAATCCTTTTAATCCAGCAGCAGCAGCTTTTTCATATGTCTTATCATGCCAAAGCTGTCGAGCAATTTCTAAATAAGCTGAAGAAATACTCAAAACTATATCCATTTGAGACGTTGTTAAACTTTTGTCACTTATAAGTTTTGGATAAGAATCAAATAACAATTTAAGATAATTTTCTCCATATTGTATGACTAATTCATATTCGCTTAATTCATATAGTATTAAAAGGGCTCCAGAAAGATGATTTTCATGGATTTTAATGCTTGAGCTTTCATATATAGACTGTTGTTCTTGATTAACTATGTCTGACTTTTTATTATCAAACATAGAATCTTTATTAGCGCTAGAGAAGACTTCTTTTAAGAAACTTGACTCATAGTCGGTTTTTGTAACTGGATTAGATAAAACGTGGAAAGCTTCATTTAATAGATTTATACGTTTTTGAATTACATCTTCACTATATTCATGGTGAGGAAGTTGTATAATTTTATCTTGATAAGCTCGATGAAGTTGTTCATCTACTGTATTCGGAGAAACTCCTAATATTCTGTAATAGTCTAAGGGTATACGCACGTTTGATTTCCTCGAATCAAAGTAGTCGAAATTTATACTTAATAGTTAAGTATAAATATAGTTAACAAAATCCCTATTAAAAAATGTCGTTCTTTTTCAAATTTGTTATAGCTATTCAAGTATAGTGAGAGTTTTAAAATTGTAACCATAATATGAGCTCTTCAAATATGGTAATTATATCTACATAACATTAAAATATCTGTTTAGTTTAAACTATGACCAAATAGAATATATCTATTTTTCAGTTATATTAAGATAACTTATCTTGATATAACTATAACAATATTCCCAGTTCTCGTTTTTTATAATTCGATTTTTTCTCTGTCCTGTTATTAAATTTATTTTAGTTATTATGAGCTCTGAACGTATTCTACCTACATTTGATATGAGATCTATCCATTTAACTAAAGATGAAGGATTAATCCTCTATGAAGATATGCTCCTAGGTCGCTTATTTGAAGATAAATGTGCTGAAATGTACTATAGGGGAAAAATGTTTGGATTTGTTCACCTATACAATGGTCAAGAAGCTATTTCCACAGGTATCATTAAAGCTTTACGTCCTAGTGAAGATTATATTGCCAGTACATATAGAGATCACGTGCATGCCTTAAGTTCTGGTATTTCTCCTCGTAAGATTATGGCAGAACTATTTGGTAAAGAAACAGGATGTAGCAAGGGTAGAGGAGGATCAATGCATCTATTCTCAAGAAAACATCGTTTCTTAGGAGGATATGCTTTCGTTGCGGAAGGTATTCCTGTCGCTACAGGAGCTGCATTCCAGAGCAAATATCGTCGTCAAGTTATGAATGATAATAATTCTGATCAGGTAACAGCTTGTTTTTTTGGAGATGGTGCAAGTAATAATGGCCAATTTTTTGAATGTTTAAATATGGCTGCGCTTTGGAAGTTACCAATTATTTATATAGTAGAAAATAATAAATGGGCCATTGGAATGTCTCATGATCGAGCCACTTCGCAACCAGAAATTTATAAGAAAGCAGCTGTCTTTAACATGGTAGGAGTAGAAGTAGATGGAATGGATGTTTTAGCGGTAAGGCAAGTGGCAAAAGAAGCTATTGCCCGTGCCCGTGCAGGGGAAGGGCCTACATTGATTGAAGCTTTGACTTACCGTTTTCGAGGGCATTCTTTAGCTGATCCAGATGAGTTAAGAAAGTCAGACGAGAAAAAGTTTTGGGAACAGAAGGATCCTATTCAAAAACTCAGTAATTATCTGATTAGTCAAAATATAGCTAATCAAGCTGAATTAGATGCTATTCAAAAGAAAGTTAAAGAAGTTATTGATGATGCAGTAGAGTTCGCTGAGCAAAGTCCTGAACCAAAAGCTAATGAACTCTATCGTTATGTTTTTGTTGAAGATTAAAATAAATTCTAGATATTAGATTAAGTATCTCTTTTTAAATTAGTAGCCAAATGTTAAAAATTAACTGTGAAAAAACTCTAAATTTAGTAAATATGTTTTGTAAATGTTCATTCAACTATATAGTTTTAAGATAGAAATTTAGAAAATTAGTTTACTAACATATTAAGTGAGATATTAGTATTTTTAAAAAAATAACTAAATTTAGATTCTATTTTTTAGAAGTAATACTAAATAATTAGCAAATTCTCATTTATTTAAAAAAAAGAAATAATCCTATATTTAATTAACTGTATGTAGCAGAATATTTCTTAGTACTTCTCTGAAATTTTCTTTAATCATTGAAAATAAATCAAGAAACTCTTTAGACTCTGATAAGATTCATCAAAATTACAAACTGAAACTTATATTTAACAAAATGCTTACTTTTATAAATTTTCCGAATTATATACAATGGTCTCTAATGGCTACTATCATCCTACTCTTAGTTGTAATTTTGTCTTTCATGCTAAGTTGGAAAAATCGTTTCCGGCTAGTTGGAATTCTAGGATTTGTAATAGTTCTAACTGTAGGACTTTTTGGATTAAAAATAGGCTTGCTAAACTATAATAAAACGACTACGTCAGTATCTTTATCTCGTGTATATGATAATGCTGGTGATCAAATAGTAATTTCCGTTAAACCTTCTATTACTAAAATAAAGTTATTAGAGACCTTAAGACAAGCAGCTCAAAATTATTTCGTTTATGGAAGATCTATGGGAAAAGATAATAAATTAACGATAAGGGCACGAGTTCTTCTACATATAAATGAAAAAGAAGATCTTCCTTTATATCTTGGAAAAGCTGAGGAAGTATTAAATTTTCAAAGCTATGATGACTCAAAGATAAATATTGAAGTCTACAAGGATGCACTAAAAACTTTATCTGAATATCAAAGAAATATGAATTTATCTTAAATGTATATTTAAGTAAGAAAAAATATCATGAATGGTATTCATACAAGTATATTCTCTAGCTTTTACTAAATACTATTATTATTTAATGGTTATACCTTATGAAAAAAGACCTACTTTGGAGTCATCCTATTACCAATAAAAGCTTTGCAATCATTGATCAAGAAATAGGTCAGCATAAGTTTGAACCATTGGAATATAAAGTTGCTCGTCGTGTTATTCACTCTACAGCTGATTTTGATCTTATTAATTCCTTAGTTTTCAGTCCAGGTGCAATTATAAATGGTATCAATGCAATTAAAAAACAGACTACCATAGTGACAGATGTCACTATGGTAAGACAAGGAGTTTTTGGCTTAGTTGGTAAAACCTTTAAAAATTTGGTTGTTACTTCAGTTAATCAGGCTTCAAGTCCTAATCCTGGCAAAACTCTTACAGAGACAGGGTTGTTAAAATGCTGTAGTCAATACCCTACAGGAATTTATGTAATAGGTAATGCTCCAACTGCATTGCTAACCCTATGTCAGCAGATTATTTTAAACAAGATACAACCAAGTCTTATTATTGCTGCACCAGTAGGGTTTGTATCTGTTTTAGAAGCTAAACAGGCTTTAAAAAGAGTAAATATCCCAAAAATTTTTATAAAGGGACGCAAAGGTGGTTCTCCTATTGCAGCTTCTATATTGAATGCTTTAGTTGTTTTGGCCTACGAAAACGAGATAGTATAGCTTATAGTTAAACTTTTTGAATATCATAATAATAATGATTAGGGTTGTAGGAATTGGATTAAATGGGAAAGATAGCTTAACGACAGAAGTTAAAAGCATCGTAATAAATACTTCTATCTTGATAGGCAGCCAGCGACATCTTAAATATTTTTCTGACTATTCTGGGACTACAATCGCTTTAGAAAATTTTATTAAAGATATAAAAGTTTTAAAAAAACTCAGTAAAGATAATAAATCTATCGTTGTTTTAGTTAGTGGAGATCCCCTCTTTTTTGGCCTAGGACGTCTACTATTACAAGAGATCAATAAAAAAGATTTAGAATTTTATCCAAATCTGACATCAATTCAGCTAGCATTTAGTTATATAAAAGTTCCTTGGCATGATGCCCAACTTATTAGTATTCATGGTCGCAATTTAGATGAATTAATTCTTAGTTTTAAAAAAGGGAAGCAGAAAATTGCTATTCTTACTGACAACTATAATAGTCCACAAATAATTGCCAGTATTTATTTAAGCTTAAGCCTTCTTAAAAGCTATGATGTTTGGGTATGTGAGAATTTAGGTAGAGTTGATCAAAAAATTAATTGTTTTTCACCTCAAAAACTAGCTGATCTTAAACAGTATGAATTTTCCTCTTTAAATATTGTTATTTTTCTAGAAAATAACAATATTGCTTTAAACACACAAGAATACGCGCAATTACCTGTCCTAGGTATTAGAGATGAGCATTTCTTAACGTTTAAAGATCGTCCAGGACTTATGACAAAACGCGAAGTCCGAATAGCTATATTAGGAGAATTAAGTTTACAACCAAAACAAGTTATTTGGGACATAGGTGCAGGAACAGGTTCAGTTTCTATAGAAATATCTCGTTTGTCAAATACATCAAAAGTTTATGCGATTGAAAAAACTGCAGTAGGTATTAATATAATTACTAAAAATTGTAAAAGATTTCGAACTTATAACGTAGTTCCTTTCGCATTAACTAATCTCCAAGAGTTATATGAACTTCCCAGTCCTGATAGGATCTTTATAGGAGGTAGCGGAGGAAAATTGATTGAAATTTTAGAAATTTGTCAACAAAAATTAAAGGAAAACGGCATTATAACTATTTCTTTGGCAACCGTAGAAAATTTAGGAATGAGTATAAATTGGTTAAAGAATAATTCCTGGAACTATACTCTTCTGAGTATTCAGCTGTCCAGATCTCTAGCTATCGCTAATTTAACTCGTTTATACCCAATAAATCCAGTTTTTTTGTTGAGAGCTAACCGTAGATAAAAGTAGTAGTTAAAATTTTTCCTTATGTTACTTTTTTGTTTGCTGATAATCATACCTTATTTCTAATAACAACAATAATTACATAATAGATAACTAATTAAAAATATATTGAAGAAATCTTATATTTCTTAATAATGGATAAATTCTAATTGTTTTATCAGTAAATTGACTATTTTTAAAGTATTATTCAAAATGACAAAGAAGCTTTAATATTTATATCATTAATTCAAATCAAATTATCTTAGTAAAAAATTCAAAATATTGCTATTAGTTCACATTTAATGTAGTGTCGATAGTTGTTTATATTATCAACTAAGAGTTGATCGAAATCTGTATGAGACAAAATGGTGTAACTGTTTGGTTAACAGGATTAAGCGGAGCTGGGAAATCTACTATTTCTGACGCCTTAGAAAAAAAATTAAAAAGTTTTGGCTATTCACTGGAGATATTAGATGGTGATGTAGTAAGAACTAATTTAACAAAAGGACTGGGATTTTCCAAAGAAGATCGAGATACTAATGTTCGTCGTATTGGTTTTGTCTGTCAATTATTAACACGTAATAATGTAATAGTTTTGGTTGCCGCTATTTCACCATATAGAAATATTCGTAATGAAATTAGAGAGAAAATTGGAAATTTTGTTGAAGTATTTATTAATGCACCATTAACAATCTGTGAAACTAGAGATGTAAAAGGACTATATAAAAAAGCTAGAGCTGGTGAAATTAAATCATTTACCGGAATTGATGATCCTTATGAAGCTCCTTTAAAACCTGAAGTAGATTGTCGCACAGATGTTGAAACACTTGAAGAAAGTGTTGATAAAATTTTGAAGAAGCTCGAAGAAATGAACTATATAGAAATACCTAGTATAGAATAGCAGTTTTAAGAGAATTATTAGAACAAATTATATTGAATGTATTTTTTATTTATCATTAATCTTAATTTTTTAGAGATGATAAACTATTTCCTAGATGCTATATTATTTAATAATATATAGGAATTTTTTAGCAATTAAATTCAGACATATATAGTTTCACAATTACTTATTAATCATTGTTTTTATCCCTTATTTCTTATGAAAATAAGTAAGACTATATCAAAGAGATATTGTTTATGAAATTTAAGCAATGATTAAATTTTTTCTACAAATATTAGAAATTAATATGATTGATCTTACATTAGCTTTTTGATAAAGATTATAATTATCAAATATAAAATGTCAGGAGAGTAAGAATGAAATGGTTTCGGAAAGTTGGTCTTAATATAAAAAAGAGAATGGACAGATGGACAAATAAATTAAATAGTCCTGAAAAAATTTTAGAAATGGCAACTATGCAGATAGAGAATGAACTAATTAATATGAGAGGAGCGTTAGCAGAAACAATTGCCAGTTATAAGTTTTCAGAACGTCAACTATCACACTATGAAAACTTATCTAATAGATTATATCAAAAAGCTGAATTAGCTATATCTCAAGACAACGATTCTTTAGCAAAGAAGTTATTGATAGATCGCCAATCTTACCAGAAGCAAAATCATAATATCAAAACTGAATTAGAAGGTCAAAAAGTAATGATTCAAGAACTCAAAGAAAAATTACGAGTATTAGAAAATAAGGGACAAGAAGTAAAAACAAAAAAAAATATTTATCTCGCGCGTTTACGTTCAGCAAATGCAACGAAAAATCTCAGTGAAATATTAAATAATTTTGAAGAAAATAGCCCAAATAATTTACTTGAAATAATTGACAATAACATTATGAAATTAGAAGCAGGATCAGCAATTATAAATATGAAAAAGGAGCCTGATATTTAGGGAAAACAGTTTACTAAACTAAAAAATAATGAAAATATTCAGGAAGAATTGTCTAAACTTAAATAGGGTAAAAAAAAAGATCAGATTAGTCTAAGCTCATATACCTTCTTTTAGAGGTGTAGTAAAAGATAACAGCTTAAGTAAAATCTTAAGATGAGCTAATTTCAATTTTAGAAAGCAAAAATATTATTTAAATGTTTAAATATATTACTCTTATTAGCAGCATTTTGCATTTAATTTTTTTAACAATTGACTCTTCTTAAAGTTATTTAACTAATTTTTTTTTTCTAGTATTCTAATGGTAAAATAGATGCTGGATATATACTCTTAGTCAAAAAGTTCAGTCTTGTGTTATCTACTATAGTTACTGATTTTCGTATAATTTTTGATCGAGATCCTGCAGCTCGTAATTGGCTAGAAGTTCTTTTCTGCTATCCTGGGTTACAAGCTATTATCTTATATCGTTTTGCTCATTGGTTAGATAAATTAAATATTCTATTCTTACCAAGATTAATTTCTCATTTTGCACGCTTTTTTACTGGAATTGAAATTCATCCAGCAGCTCAAATTGGTGTTGGAGTATTTATTGATCATGGAATGGGTGTAGTTATTGGAGAAACTGCGAAAATAGGAGATTATAGTTTAATTTATCAAGGTGTTACTCTTGGTGGAACAGGGAAAGGAAGTGGTAAAAGACATCCAACTATTGGCAAAAATGTAGTTATAGGTGCAGGAGCAAAAGTTCTTGGAAATCTAAATATAGGAGATAATGTTCGAATAGGAGCTGGTTCTGTTTTATTACGTGATGTACCTTCAGATTGTACTGTTGTTGGTATCCCAGGAAAAATAGTTTATCAGTCAGGAGTACGAGTTAATCCTCTTGAACATGGTAATCTTCCTGATTCAGAAGCAAAAGTGATTAGATTATTATTGGATAGAATCGATTTATTAGAAAAACAATTTCAAGCATTAAAAAGCGAGAAACTAGAACAGTGGGAATTCGTTGACGAATCTAATAAAATATTACATTTAAAGTCAACCTATCATAATAAATGACTTTTTAATATTAAAGAATAGAAATACGTTTGAGAGGAAAAAAACGAAAAATAGCACGCCCTATAATATTCTTTTCTGATAAGAAACCCCAAACATGGGAATCGTTACTATTATTGCGATTATCTCCCATAACGAAAAGATATCCCTTGGGTACTGTAACTGGTTGTAAATCATAGTATGGTTTTTGTAAAATATATTTCTCTTCTAATAAAATATTATTAATATAAACTTTTCCATCTTTGACCTTTACAGTTTCTCCACCCACAGCAATTACTCTTTTAATAAAAGCTTGATTATTTTTATATCCTTGCAGTTTTAGTTGCACTGGAGGCTTGAAAACTACTATATCTTTTGCTTTAAGATCATAAAAATAGCGAGAAACTTTCTCAACAATTAGTCGATCACCTACTTTTAAAGTAGGATACATGGATTCAGAAGGAATATAACGAGGTTCGGCGATGAATGTACGAATAAAAAAAGCTAAAGCAATAGCAATTAGTAATATCTGCATATTTTCCCAGATTATTACTAATAAACTTTTATATGAATTAGATATATCAGGAGAACCATACTTATTTGAATTCCAAGGCATACACAATTTTTTATTTAGTCTATCAGTTATTATATAGCACTAATTACTTAAACTATATTTTACTAAGAGTATAGATATATTAGTATGATTCAATTATATAAAGTTCAAAATAGTTTTCATTCAAAATTTACATTATTTTAGATACTTTATATAGCTAATTATAGTTGAGGAGCTATTAATGTTAAATAATATTTTAAAAGTCTCAGAAAGTATGATGCTTCATTATATTTGAAAACTATTTACTAGCCAGATACAATGCTAGCAACTAACCAATAGTAGAATATTTACACTTTAATGGCAACAAGAAAATCTTTTAACAATGGTGTAATCGCTATGAGGTTCAATGTGATTGTCAACCAATCACCCATTTTTACATATAAAGTTAGTGTGTTCCTCGCATAAATTACTCCTTTGTGTATATCATATGTATTCATTTTCGATATCCACAGGCTATCTCCATTAGGGTTGATAATAGCAGAGTAACCCGTGTTAGTTGCCTTAGCCATCCATCTATCAGTTTCAATCGCACGAATTACATCTTGGGAATGATGCTGAGCAGACATAATCTGAGTAAAATGAGCATTATTAGAAGCTGTGATTATATATTCTCCTCCTAAACTTGTTTGATATCGGAAGTATTCACTAAATGCAGATTCGTAACAAATACCTATAATAGCCTGGCCTACAGAGGTGTCAAAAATTTGCTTATTTTCTCCTACAATTAAGTGGTTTTCTAATGGAGATAAGCTATAAACGAGTTTTCCTAAAATATTCTCTAGAGGAATATATTCTCCTAATGGAACCAATTTAACTTTATCAAAGCGACTTAATATTTTTCCATTTTCTACTATGGTGAAAAGACTATTAGTATAGCCAGCTTTTTTACCGCCTAATGCACCTAGAATAATAGGAACTCTATGTTCTATAACTTTTTCATGCAACAAGCTGTTCCTGAGGATATATTGTATGTTAAAAGGTAAAGCAACTTCTGGAGTTATTATTAAATCGACTTTCTTGTTTGCTAGAATTTCGTAGCCGTTACTATAATTTTTAAGGGCCCTAATTTTTCCTTCATGATTCAACTTAATAGTGTTAGGAATATTTCCTTGTATTATTCCAATTTTAATTTTTTTGTCATTAAAATCTAAAACTCTGTGATTATATAAAAACAAGCCATATAAATGTGAAGAAGATATGATAATTACGCTTAAAGAAATTAAAAATAAAAATTGCTTTTTATTTTTATCAATTACTAGTATTGATTCTGATATTAAACCATTAATTGCAATAATTAGAGCTGTTACTGTTGAGTGACCTGAAAGCTTTGTTAATTGTAAAATAGCTAGGTTATCTGGACTTTGTGTATAAGATAAAGAAGTCCACCACAAAGGACTTTGATTCCAAATCATCTCTAAGAGACACCAAATTGCAACTCCAAAAACAATTCTTCTAAAAGATTGAGTCAAGGAAGAAGTCAAAACTTCAGTGTCTTTAAGAGATTTTTTTTTTGTTTTTTTGCAATTAATTTCTTGTATATAATTAATATTATACCAAAGCATAAGGCATGACCAAACAAGTACTAATATAATTCCCCAGCATGTTACTAACAACCAACAAGAAGTTGTTATTATAAGACTTGATATCCAGGAAATTCCTATCCATGTGACAGGATGCAAGCTTGTTATCCAAAATAAACTAAAACCATGATATGAACAGCCCCAAGCTATAGCTCCTAAAATTATTTCACTAATTTTTGTTTTTGACTTTAATCTACTTTTCTTGCTTTTTATATCTCTATGGCTTATGTATTTAGTTTTTTCAGATATTATAAATGTCCATAGTGGAACTAATGATACCCATGCAAAATAAAACTTAGAGAATGGGGCAGTAGCTAAGCCCATTAACAAGCCACTAAAACCTACTAATAAAACTCTCATACTAACGTTCAATTTTTTATATCGAAATAGATCTAAATAAGAAAATTAATATTTATAACAGAAAATATATTTAAAATATACTTTCTGTTGTTAAACAAATAGACATTGCTTTGATATGAGTAATATCTTTTACTTCTTTTACTGTAGCAATTACACATTCAGCATAGAGTCCTGGATTTAGGCTAGAACGACAAGAATCTAATAAAGTCAATGAGTTTATTAAATTCTTGTCCACATTAGAATTAATGTCTGTTTGATTAGGCAATATCCTATGAATGCTAACGACACAGTTTCCTAGATCTATAGGTCTTCTTACCTGAAAACATGCTCTTAAGGAATCACTTCCATCAATTTGGCTTATATTTCCTATGATACTGACACATTGAGATAGCTCTTTAGGAATCAGTGCATCAGAACAAGCAGTTGCTGCATCTTCTCCTGATATCGAGAATTTTTTTAATTGGTTAATACAAACACTATATTGGTTCGAAGAACTTTGTACATTTCCATAAACACTAAGTGGAGCAATATAAAGGTTAATTACTAACGACCCAATGCAAGCTTTTAATAAGTTAAATCTATGTTTCAGTGAAATCATTAAGCAAGAATAAAAAATTGTTTACATTTAATAGACCCTAGTAACTAAAAAAGATTAAATAAAATTTTTTTAAATAATAAGTGAAATTTATAACTTTATAAAATATTACTAACTGATATAATGCCATAAAAGTTTTAATAAATTAAAAAAGTTAGCAAATTTCTTAGTTTTTGAATCTAAAGTTTGATAATTTTTTCTGCAAAACTATTGTTTTATTAGTAAGTGCTTCCTTTTAAAAGGAGGTTCTATCATGTATTAACTTAACAATAATCTGCCTATAAAAGTAAATATAATTGTTATTGTCTAATTAAATAGAAAATTAATTTTGATAAACTTTATAAAAGTGGGTCAAAACGAAAGAAAATGGCAACTTTCAACATATTGTCATCGACTTGCAGATTTAAAATTCTCGCTACTATCCCTTGTTTTTCAAGGGTCTTCAAGTTCAAATTTTCATTAATCCCTATTGTTAAAAAGTTCAAAAAACGTTTTGACAGTTTTCTCTTATTAAGAGTAGCATTCAAATTTGTTAACTTTATTAAATATCCTTTTTCTATCTCGAAGCCAACTTCTGTCGTAATTATTAGTTCATTTTTTGTTTCCTTAGAGGCTGAATCTTCTTCTAATTCAACTTCTAAGCCTAAATAATCCTTCCTGATAAAATTTATACGTAATGCAACTATTTTGAACTGAGGAGCTTGACGAGGTAATAAATCATTGATCAATTCTTGCAATTTAGATTTAATATTCTGTGATTCTAATGCTTGATTAAAATCTTCTTCTTTTATTGTGATTTTAAAAGCACCTTGAAGTGGCTTATTAAAAAATGATCTGAAGTTTTTGACTTTTCCTCCTTGTTGAATTTGATCAATATTAATATCAATTGGATCAGTTTCTAGCTCAAAGGAATCTATCTTAAGATTTTTAATAACTTCGGCTTTACGGCTTGCAATAGAAATATTATCAAATTTACCGTTCACTACTTTGTAGCTTGGAGTACTATTAACACGGACTGACAGTTTTTCTACATTTACAATTTGAGAACGTAATTCATTTTGAATAACATTATCAATAATAAATCCAACAGGAGAAACAGCTGTAATTAAACTGGATAAGAAAATAGTGAACCATTCCATAAAACAATGATTTTATTAAATATATTTAAAGAAAAATAAAATAACTAGGAATTAATTATCTAAAGTCCATTCAGAGTCCTTATCCTTGAAACTTAAGGGAATACTAACAGCTTTCCCCAAACGAGGTCGTTCTTTCGTAGTTTGTACATATGCAATAATCTCTTGTTCACTACCCCAAGCAGTTATATAATTCGCCACAGCATCAAAATGCTTAAAATATTCTTGTTCAGTCATTGGGAAAGATGCTTGTTCAAGATACTTCCACATTATTTGACAGAAAATTTGTTCTTTGACTTTTTTTAGCTGAATATCATAAGATTTATTCCATTTACTATAAAGCAATTCATATAATTCTTTCCCAGTCATCTTATTTTGCAACTCCTTGTTAAAGACTTTCCTAATATATAACAAAAGTTCGAAGAATATGGACAATATGTAATCTAAATAATTTAATTAAATAGATTACATATAAAATTATTTTATTAATTCTTTAAATCCTGTTTGGAAATTAATTACTAGAATGTTTACCTATAAACCTAACCTAAAATAAATTGTATAAATTTAATTTATCTTATAGCTAAAATTTAGTATTTTTAGAATCCTATGGTTTTATTATTAAAATTTACATAAAATGTTGATAAACTTGTTCAACTAATAATTTTAGATGAACAGAGTTAGAAGCCTTAAAGAGTACACGGTCCCCATCCTTAACTTCGCTAATTAATTGTTCTAGTAATTTTTTTTGATTTAAAAAACAATTTACCTCAATATCTTGAACTCCATCAGCAATAGCCTGAGCTTCATCATCACTAATTAGTATATAGAGTATGTCAATTTTTAATGTTTGTGCTGTTTCTCCAACTTCACGATGAAATTGAGAAGAATTTGCACCTAATTCTTTCATTGCACCTAAAACAGCAATATGCCTTTTTCCTGGAGTATCTTTAAGCATTTGCAAAGATGCTTTCATTGATTCTAAGCCTGCATTGTATGTCTCATCTAATAAAACGATATCTCCTGGTAAACTATATTTTTGTGATCGACCTTGAGGAATTTCAACTTTAATCTGTTTTGTAAGCATTTTCCAATCTAAACTTAAGCTTTTAACTACTGCTAAAGATGCTAAATAATTAATGGCATTATGGCGACCAACTAAAGGCAAAGGAAAATTCATATCCTCAACTTTCAAAGTTTTATCATTTACTAATTTTCCAATAACATCTCCTTGATCTAAACCATAAGTAAGTGTTTTACCTTTCCATACTTGGGATGCTGTTTTAATAAGTAACTCATCGTCATGGTTAAGAATAGCTATGCTATCAGATGGCATCTCAGATAATAATTCACATTTTGCCTGGGCAATAGCTTCTTTAGAGCCTAATCTTCCAATATGAGCTGTTCCAACATTAGTAATAATGCCAATACTAGGTTTAATTATTTTTGTTAATAAACGAATTTCTCCTAAGTTCCTCATACCCATTTCAATTACAGCAAAGTTATGGTGCTCAGATAATCCTAAAAGAGTACGTGGTACACCAATTTCATTATTATAATTAGCATAAGTTTTATGAACTTTTCCATATGTTGCTAAAGATGCTGCTATTAATTCTTTTGTAGTAGTTTTTCCGACCGATCCAGTTATAGCAATAATAGGAATTTTGTATTTATTTCTCCACCAACTTGCTATTTGCTGATAAGCTTCCAATGTATTACTAACAACTATTTGTGAAATTTTATGTATAGGATCTACCATAGCTTCTTCTTCAAGAATAATAACACTTGCTCCTTTCTCTATTGCTTGTCTAATAAACAAATGTCCATCAAAGTTTTCTCCATATAATGCTAAGAATGCATCACCTTTTCGAATTTTACGAGTGTCTGTACTAATTGAGCTAATGCTATCTAATAGTGATAAGTTAAGATACGATTTTTGTTGTTGGAAATTATTCTCTAAAATAGTAACAAGCTCATTAACATTCATTTGTTCGCCCTAATAATTTAATTATAATTTTTAAAAAGTTATTGATAGTATTCTTAAAAAATATTTTATCCAAAAAAAACGAGTAAAACTTTATAGTAATCATATATCCTGTAAATCAAGATATTAACATTGAAATAAGCATATAAGTAAGATTACAAGAATAAAATTATTTTTAATCTTATTCATACTTTAATATTTTGATAGCAGACTGTAAGCCTTGATTAATTATTTTCCATACAAGTCATATGATTGATACCTTAAGATCTAATTTATTCATATTGTTCTATATGGATAATGTGAATAAATTAACATATTTACTAAAAATCTTTTTGTAAATATACAATTAAATTCGAAGTTAAAGACATATTGTAAAATTTGTATTTTAAATAAATAATTTTATGTTATCCATGTGTTTTATTTCTAATTAAAATTCATATATTGAGATGTTTATTTATAATAAAAATATTCATGAATTGAATGCTTAATTTTTTTTGACTTCTTTTTTAGAAGCATCATTAATTTTATTCTGAATATAGAAACTTAAAAAATTGGTAATAGTCTAAATATTTACGTTTTAAAAACTTCAAAAAATTAATTATGGTAAAACTGTACGAACTGTTGAAAAAAGTTCCTAGTATTATCCAAATACCAACGCATAAAGCTTTAAATAAAAAAGTTGAAGGCATTTCTACTAATTCTCATTCTTGTAAACAGGAAGAAATTTTTATTGGTATGCCAGGAACTCGTGTAGATGGAGGTGAATTCTGGCAAAGTGCAATAAAGGCTGGTGCTGTTGCAGCTGTTATAAGTCCCCAAGCAGCTATTAAATTTCCTGCAAACGATCTTTATTGTGTAATTATTGTTGAAGATGTAATACTTACAGCCTCTGAAATTGCTGCAGCTTTTTATTCCTATCCTTCTAAGAAATTAAAAATGATAGGAGTAACAGGTACGAACGGGAAAACGACTACTACGCATTTAATTGAATATTTTTTGACTGAATGCCAAAAAGATACTGCCCTTATCGGAACTTTATATTCTCGCTGGAATGGTTTCAAACAAACTTCAGTCCATACCACTCCTTTCTCTCCTGAATTACAAGCGCAGTTATCTCAAGCAGTAATTGATAAAAATCAATATTGTGTAATGGAGGTAAGTTCTCATGCTTTGATTCAAGGAAGAGTGAAAGGATGTAATTTTGACGTAAGTATATTCACTAATCTGACACAAGATCATCTTGATTTTCATAAAAATCTAGAAAATTACTTCTTTGCAAAACAGTTACTATTTAGCTCAGAATACTTACAGGGGAAAGCAATTATAAATATAGATGATCCTTATGGGGAAAGATTAATTCAGGGCTTAGATTCTCAGTTAATATATAGCTATAGCATTGAAAATAATCTTGCTGATTTTTATACAACTAATCTTAAGTATAAACATGATCGAGTTGAAGGAGTATTACAAACACCTATCGGAAGTTACGAATTTCAGTCTCCTCTAGTGGGTAAATTTAATTTATCAAATTTGCTAGCTGCTATAGCGACATTATTCCAATTAAATATCAACTTAGAGATAGCTATTGAAAAACTACCTTATTTTCTTGGTGTTCCTGGAAGAATGGAAAAAATACAAATTAGTAAAGTACAGGATGTTACTGTAATTGTTGATTATGCTCATACTCCTGACAGTTTAAAAAATCTTTTAAAAGCCACTCGCCCTTTTGTCAGTGGAAAGATAATATCTGTTTTTGGTTGTGGTGGTGATCGTGATAGGACTAAGCGTCCTGTAATGGGCAAAATATCTGCAGAACTAGCTGATATTTCAGTTCTAACTTCTGATAACCCTAGAACTGAAGAGCCTGAGCAAATCTTATCCGATATACTGAAAGGTGTACCCCAATGTACAAATTTTTGGGTAATTAGTAATCGCAACGAAGCCATTAGAACAGCTATTTTGAAAGCTAATCCAGGAGATGGGATTTTGATTGCAGGTAAAGGACATGAAAATTATCAAATTTTAGGCACGGAAAAGATTTACTTTGACGATAGAGAGCAAGCAAGGGAATCATTGAGAGTTAGACTTGAGGGACCGCATGATTTATCTAATTAGAAATTTTACTTCACAATTTGTTGTAATCTCACTGAAACTATGTTTAGGTATTAATAAAATTTTAGTATGAAAGAATAGTTTGAGTTAGAGTATCTCAATTTTTTTAAAGCTAGTAAAAAACAGTATTCATAATTAAATAAGCAATGATTACTATTCAAATAAATTCTAAGAGAAAATCACAAAGCTTTTTTATCATTCCGAGTAACATCTAGTAATAATAAAAGTGCTTATTATTATGTAAAGTATAAACATTATGTAAAATATTTATACTTTACATATGTAAGAATTTAAGGTCTTTACTTACTTGTTGTTTGACAAAATATTAAATAAAGTTTCTTTATTTAATCAGGTTTCTTTCTATATATAATATATCCAAATTCATAACTTAGGATTTAATATATCTTATGCTTTATAAATACTGAGTAATAGATAGGAAAGTTATAATATCATGATATTTCTTGATATTCTGGTTTTTCTTCAGCTATTATGGCACCTTCTACAGGGCAAACCTGCAAACAGATTCCACAGTCAATACAGACTGAGAAATCAATCCAATACCAAGAAGTTCCTTTCAAGTTTTTACCTGGGCCTTCATGAATACAAGCAACAGGACAGGCTTCAGCGCAGTCGGCAACTCCTTCGCAAACTTTGGTAATAATAGTATGAGACAAAGTAATGCTCCTTTTCTAAATAATTTTAAACTATTTTATAACTATTTTATAACTATATATTGTTAGCCTTATTTAAGTTTTTTTTATAAAGCTTTAACTAGAAAAATTAATTAACACAAAATGTTAAAAAAAATTAGAAACGTATTATCTTCAGAATTTTTGAGTGTTATCTTTGCTCTAATTATAGTAGTTTCTGTTGCTACATATTTTTATTTTATTGAATTCGATAAGAATATTACAGGATTTTTTCGCATTGGTTCTGTTTTGCCTATTTCGCCTTATCTTTACCATAACAATTTATTTATTTATCAAAAAGAAATTGGTTATGATGGTCAACAATTTTTGAATTTAGCTCTCGATCCATTTTTAAATCATCCAGAAACACTAGATTCACTTGACCATCCAGTATATCGTTATCGACGAATCTTATATCCATTAATTAGTTATTTATTTGCATTAGGGAATAAGTCTTTAATTCCTTATATAATGATTGGAATTAACATTGTTTCGATAACTTTAATAGTCTATGTAATAAGCTTACATTATAGAGAAAAAGAAATTGTATCTTCATACAAGTCTTTATTGGCTTTATGTATTCCAAGTATTTGGATAGTACTATCTTTAGGAACATCTGACTTGCTTAGTAGCCTATTTTTAGTTACTTCTCTCTATAATTATTATAAAAATAATTATAGAAGTACAGCTCTAATGATTTCATTAGGTTGTTTAACTAGAGAGACTCTGCTAGTCGTATGGGCTTCGCTTTTTATATCAAGTCTTCTTGAAAATAAACATAAACAAATAAAGTATTTACTATATGGAATAATTCTTCCTATCCTATGGACATTTTACATAATACTTTTAGACTTACCTGGAAAAACAAGAATTGATGATAATTTTGGTATTCCTTTTTTAGGTATTTTTCATAAATTTATCAATATCCTAACGAATGGAATAAATACAAGTAATTTGTTTGAACTTTATATGTTTATCCTGTTACTTACAAGCTTTATTATTATTCCTTTATCTATAAAAAAAAATAGTAAAGACAATCTATTAATACAAATTTGCAATATTTTTTATGGAATTATATTTATTTTTAGCAGTTTTACAGTACTTAGTTATTATTTAGATTATTCAAGAGTTTTCATGGATGTCTATTTTTTACTATTATTTAGTCTGAACCATATCAAAACTCACGTAAGATTTTTCTTAATTTCCTGTATGAGTTTCGCAAGTTGTTTATTTTTAATATTTTATTCTTAATTTAATAGGCAATAGTTAATCTTTCTAAGGTTTGCAATTTCTTTGTTGTAAAACAGGATCCTAATTATTAAGGTAGTCTTTAATTTTTTCTTATTCTCTATATGTATATGTAAACTAATTCATAATTTTTGTTTTTCAAGGAGGGATCTTAACTGTTTAATAGATAATGATATACGCAATTATTTGTTTATTTCTGTATATTATTACCTACCACACTAAGAACTAATGATCAGATCTTAAAAATAAGAGTGAAGTTTTGTATCTAAAATCTTATTCTTTTTTTTATTAGGAATAAAAACTTTATCTATTTTTTAAGCTTATTATCTTCTATACGCTCAAAAAATGTTCTTAATGCTGTATTAATTATACTACTAATGCACACTTATTAATTAATGTTTAGCCTACGTTGGAATTCTTCGCTCTTTGCCCCATAATTTGATTAATAAGACTTATACATTTGCTTTTTTATAAAGCATCAGACTTAAAATCTTACTTCACTGTTAAAAATAGGAGATTTAATTAATGACTTTAACACTTGCAGTTTATGGAAAAGGTGGTATCGGAAAATCAACAACAAGCTGCAACATCTCTACAGCATTAGCTAAGAGAGGAAAAAAAGTATTACAGATAGGTTGCGACCCAAAACATGATAGTACTTTTACTTTAACTGGATTTTTAATACCAACTATTATCGACACGTTGCAAGAAAAAGATTTTCATTATGAAGATATTTGGCCTGAAGATGTTATTTATAAAGGATATGCTGGAGTAGACTGTGTAGAAGCAGGAGGTCCTCCCGCAGGAGCAGGTTGTGGAGGTTACGTTGTTGGCGAAACTGTAAAGTTACTAAAAGAGCTAAATGCTTTTGATGAGTATGATGTTATCCTATTTGATGTTTTAGGCGATGTAGTATGCGGAGGGTTCGCAGCACCTCTAAATTATGCAGATTATTGCCTAATAGTAACAGATAATGGTTTTGATGCCTTATTCGCAGCAAATCGTATTGCAGCGTCTGTTAGAGAAAAAGCAAGAACTCATTCATTACGTTTAGCCGGATTAATAGGAAATCGTACTTCTCAACGTGACTTGATTGATAAATATATAGAATCAGTGCCAATTCCTGTATTAGAAATACTTCCACTTATTGAGGAAATTCGGGTATCCCGTGTTAAAGGAAAAACCTTATTTGAAATGGCTGATCAAGATCCTTCTCTTAAATATGTTTGTGAGTTTTATTTAAATATTGCAGATCAATTATTGGCAATGCCTGAAGGAGTTATACCTAACGATGCTCAAGATAGAGAATTATTTACTTTATTATCTGACTTTTATCTTAATCCTGAACAATCTTCTGGTACTCAAGATCAAGAATTAGACCTAATAATGGTTTAGATTTAGAGTGCACTTTATCAAGTATTCTTTAGAAGATTTTAAAGTGCACATCTTAAAATTATCTTAATAAAAATTTTATAGAGATATTTTAATAAGATTATCTTTATCGTAAAAAAAATTGTTTTATATAAAACTTAAAAATAGGAGAAATATAAATAATGACTTCTGTAACAGAAACAACATCGGTACAGTTTGAATGTGAAACAGGTAATTATCATACCTTTTGTCCAATTAGTTGTGTTGCTTGGCTATACCAAAAAATAGAAGATAGTTTCTTTCTAGTTATAGGAACTAAAACCTGTGGCTATTTTTTACAAAATGCGATGGGAGTGATGATTTTTGCTGAACCTCGTTATGCTATGGCGGAATTAGAGGAAGGAGATATCTCTGCCCAGCTAAAGGATTATGAAGAACTTAAAAGATTATGTTTGCAAATTAAACGGGATCGAAACCCTAGCGTAATTGTTTGGATTGGTACTTGTACTACTGAAATCATTAAAATGGATTTAGAAGGATTAGCACCACAGCTAGAGGCAGATCTAGGAATCCCTATTGTAACAGCAAGAGCCAACGGACTAGATTATGCTTTTACCCAGGGCGAAGATACTGTACTAGCTGCTATGGCTCATAAATGTCCTAAAGTTATAAAAGAAGAAGAAAAAGAAGAAAGGAATTCTATTTACAAATTATTAAATTTTGGGAAAAAGAAAGAGACAATAGCAAAAGAAGAGTCTGAGTACATAGATCATCATCCTCTAGTTTTATTTGGATCATTACCCGATCCTGTAGTAACTAATTTAACTTTGGAATTAAAGAAGCAGGGTGTAAAAATTTCTGGATGGTTACCATCTAAGCGATATACCGAATTACCTATTATCGACGAAGGATATTATGTATGTGGCATCAACCCTTTCTTATCAAGGACTGCCACTACTCTTATGCGTCGTCGTAAATGTAAGTTAATTGGTGCACCCTTCCCAATAGGGCCAGATGGAACTCGTGCATGGATCGAAAAAATTTGCTCTGTATTTAATATTGAACCAAAGGGATTAAAAGAAAGAGAGGAACAAAATTGGAACAATTTAGAAGACTATATTAAGTTAATTCGAGGAAAATCAGTTTTCTTTATGGGAGATAATTTATTAGAAATTTCTCTGGCAAGATTTCTAATACGTTGTGGTATGACTTGTCAGGAAATTGGTATTCCCTATATGGATAAGCGTTATCAAAAAGCAGAATTAGATTTGCTTGAACAAACTTGTCATGAGATGGGAGTCTCTATTCCAACAATAGTTGAAAAACCTGATAACTATAATCAAGTTCAACGTATTTACAAATCAAAACCTGATTTGGTTATTACTGGTATGGCTCATGCAAACCCATTAGAGGCAAGAGGCATTAACACTAAATGGTCAGTTGAATTTACTTTTGCACAAATTCATGGATTTACCAATACTAGAGATATTCTGGAGTTGGTAACTCGTCCATTACGTCGTAATAATAATTTAAAAGAACTTGGATGGGAAAAACTGGTCAAAGAAGAAATTAAAATATAAGCTGGTTAAATAGTTTTCTTAGCACATATTAGTTTTTGTAAATAAAGTTACAAACTATACTCTAAAATCGTAGAGAAATGAAAAGTATAATAATTTAATATTTTTTATTTCTCTACAGAAAATATTAAATTTCATCTTTAAAGAAATATAAGTTTTATGTGTTAAATATTAAGATTTTAGATATACAAGCGAACTTTACTAAAAATTACCATCCTGTATCAGGATATAAAATAATATTTATATAGTTAGTTCCTGAAGGAATTGAACTAATACAAGCACACATATTATTACCTTCCTCCAATTCTATTTCACACGCATGACAGTATCCCATTAAACATCCAGTAGGAATGTTAATACCAGCACGTTTTGCTACTTCAAGTATTGGTTCTCCTACTTCAGCTTCAATAGTAATGTTATCAGGTAAAAAAGTGACTTGAACTTTCATAAAGTATTTCTTAAATAGCTATTTTAATAGTGGTGCTAAATCGATAAAGCTTTCAACTAAATCTGCTATGTCATCAAGTGCTTTTTCTCTTTGTTTTACATAATCTTCAACTTTTATTGAAAGGGGAGGTAATTTCTTTCTCCTTCTTAGACTATTTAACCACATTCTTCTCCACATACCATTCTCAAAAATTCCATGTAAGTAACATCCCCACATAGACAAATTTTTGTTAACGACTCCTAACGTAGGATCATCAAATAAGTAATGTAGTTGCTTATTTTTCACGATATCTGAATCTTTCAGAAAATTTGTAACTCCTTGATGTATCTCATAGCCTTTTACATTATGGCCTTCATGAGGATAGTTTGAAATAACTTCTCGTCTAAGTGTTGTCTTTTTAGAAGTTATTTTAGTCTCCATAGGCAGTAAGTTAAGACCCAAACATATTTCATGTTCTCCTTCTATTTTATCAGAATCAACAATTGTTTCTCCTAACATTTGAAATCCACCACAAATTCCTAATATAACTCCTCCTTCTTTAAAATATTCTTTTATCCGTATAGTCATGCCACTTTTATGAAGGGCAATTAAATCATTAATAGTAGTCTTCGAACCTGGAATAATTAAAACATCAGGATTACCTATATCTTGATTTAAATTTATATATTCTACGTTAATAGTATTTTCATATTTTAGAGGTTCGAAATCCGTGAAATTAGCTATGTGTGGTAGTCTTACGACTGTAATATTAATGTCTTTTGAACTTTTTTCTAGATTTCTGTTTAATAAATCCAGAGAATCTTCAGCAGAAAATACAATATCTGTTAAAGGAATTACTCCTAAAACAGGAATTTTAGTATAGCTCTCTAGCCACTTAATGCCTGAATTTAAGAGTAGCCGTTGTCCTCGAAATTTGTTGATAATAATACCTTTAATAAGGGAACGTTCAGCTTTATCTAATAACTGTAAAGTTCCTATAATATGAGCAAATGCTCCTCCCCTATCAATATCTACTATCAGTATGGTACGAGCATGTAAATATTTAGCAACTCTCATATTTGTTAGATCTCTATATTTCAGATTAATTTCTGCTGGGTTTCCTGCACCCTCACATATACAAAAATCAAACTCTGATTTTAAGATTTCTAGAGATGTTTTAATAGCTTTCCATCCTATTTTGAAATAATTTTGATAGTAATCTCCTGCTGATGTTGTTCCAATCACTTCACCATTAAGAATAACTTGCGATGTCATGTTTCCCTGTGGTTTTAGCAAGATTGGATTAATCTCTACTCTAGGTTCAATTTTTGCGGCCCAAGCCTGTACAGCTTGGGCATAACCAATCTCTTTTTCATCTTTGGTAACATAGGCATTAAGTGCCATATTTTGTCCCTTAAAAGGTGTGACTTTACATCCTTGACGAGCTAAAATTCTACAAATAGCAGCGGTGAGAAAAGATTTACCTGCATGAGATGTAGTTCCTACGATCATGATGGTTTTCATTAGAAACTTTCAACTCCGTAACTTAAATTATTCTTTTTCATATTAAATACTAAATAAGGGAATTTAAATAATATAAGAAACTATCAGACACTCGATCCAGTAATGACAGCTTATGAATATCTGTTCTCTTATTTTGCCATTTTTCTACTATTTTTTTCCCTAGAGGAGTTAAGCGAAAGCCATCAGTAATACCTTGTCCATCAACTTCTCTTCTTAAGATACCTACTTTTATTAACCATGTTAATCTCTGATCTATTTGTTGTTCAGACAAAAATTTGAGAGTATATCTCTTATTTTTTATCCGTGTATCAATAATTGTAGAGAAAGAAACACTTTGTTTTTTCATTGTTATAAATAATTCCAAAGAGAATGAGGAACATAGCAATGCTCTCTCTGCCCGAAGCATTGAATTGTTCGTATCAAAGTTACTAAAAAATAAAGTCACAATTTTTATTGCTATTAATTAAAAAGAGATTTTTTATTATGAAAGGTTTTCTATCTTCATGTAAAGTTTTATATTTAGACTAATAACTTTATTATTTATGAATGAAATATTATGACTTTAGCCGTTAAAACTATTGCACCTAACTTTACTGCCTTTGATGAGAAAGGAATAAAAATTTGCTTATCAGACTACAGGGGTAAAATTGTTGTTCTATATTTCTATCCAAAAGATGATACTCCTGGCTGTACACAAGAAGCTCAAAGTTTTCAAAATGATTATGAGAAATATCAAAATAGAAATATAATTATTTTTGGTGTCAGTATGGATAGTCAGGAATCTCATAAGACTTTTAAGGAAAAATTCAATTTACCTTTTCAACTTTTAGCAGATGAAGAAGGAATTTTGACTAAACTTTATGATGTTGCAGGAGAGAATTATTCTAGACGTGTTACATATATCATCAATGAAACAGGTATTATTGATCATGTTGATGAGAAAATAAATACTAAAACTCATGCCCAAGATGTTTTAAAAAAAATAAGCCAAGTATAGATATATTTAAGTTGACTTATTTTTATAATATAGTTTCTAGTTAATTACTATATAAATAGTGCCTGATTATTCAGAGACGTTATTTATATAGTAAAAATATCTAAAGTTTTAATATCTAAGATTTCTTTTTATAAGAAATCTTAGATATTAAGTAATTGAATTGTTTCTTGAATCTTGCAAATTTAACTAAAATATGAGACTATAATAGCTTGTGTATAAATATAAACTAATAGCTTAAGTTGTTAGGTTAAATTATGGCTAGTAAAAAAGGTGTTCGACTTATCATTACTCTTGAGTGTACAGAATGTCGAACGAATACAACAAAACGCTCACCTGGGGTTAATCGTTATACTACCAGTAAAAATCGTCGGAATACTACTGCACGATTAGAACTTAAAAAGTTTTGCCCCCACTGCAACAAACATACTACTCATAAAGAAATTAAGTAGTATCTTAATAAAAAATATAAAGAAAGTTAAGCATGAGCTATTATCGTAAACGTCTTTCCCCTATTCCTCCTAAGGATCCAATAGATTACAAAGATACTGAACTGCTTAGGAAGTTTATTACTGAACGAGGCAAAATTCTTCCCCGACGCATTACAGGTTTAACAGCAAAACAGCAAAGATCTCTAACAACAGCAGTTAAACGAGCAAGAATACTGGCCTTATTACCTTTTGTTAATAAGGAAGCCTAATGTTATCTCTTATTTAGATATCAGGGGTTGATATTTCAGAATGTCTCTCAAAAATTAACCCCTTAAATATCGAAGCAAATCTCAGGAATCAATTGAAGGCATGAAATTATAAATAATTAAAGACAAATACTAAAAATTAAGGCACGAAGTGGGTGGAAAAAGGTAAACTAATCGAGTTTAGAGTCAACGGAGAACGTCGCTTAGCTGTCGTTGATCGTCCAGAAGGAAAAAAAGATTGGATTGTAGTTGATAGTGAAGGAAGCTCATACAAGTTAAGACAACAAAGAGTAGAATACGAAGTGATGGGCGGACCGTATGTTTCTAACCAAATCCCTAAGTTTATTACAGATGCTAAGTCTTGTTTAGATCCATCTAATTTAGAAATAGCCTGGGAACTATTAATAGAAGAAAAGAAAACTTTCACACCAGAAGAAATGGCAAGCTTTCTTTTTTCTGCATGTTCTCCTGTAATTCTCTATGCCACTTATCGGTTACTTTCTGATGATAAGATTTACTTTAAGAAAAAAGGGGATAGCTATGAAGCTCGTTCTCCTGGACAAGTTGAAGAAATTAAGCATCAAATTGAAATTGAAAATCAACGCCAGAAAGATAAGGAGTTTTTTTTAAATAATATTCATCGTAGAATAGCTGGAGAAGAAATAATATGGACTGAAAAGGATTGTAGTAAGTTAGAATTACTAGAAAAATTTGTTTTACAACCTGATCAAAATCATCGAAACGCACAAGATCTTCTTAAGGAGCTAGGACAAATTGTAAGCCCAAATGCTGCGTTCGATTTTTTAGTAAGTATTGGGTGGTGGAGCCCAAATGAAAACTTATTCTTAAAGCGTAGCTCTTATCCTATTAATTTTCCCAAAAAGGTACTAGACGTGGTTTCTTTTTCTTTGCAAGACCTATCCCTCAACACTGATAATGAACGCATGGACTTAACTCATCTAAAAGTCTACACTATAGATGATGAAAGTACTGAAGAAATTGACGATGGTCTAAGTATAGAATTTTTAGAAGATAATACTATTAAACTATGGATACACATAGCAGATCCTACTCATTTAGTTAATCCAGGAGACGAACTTGATTTAGAAGCAAGGAAACGAAGTACAACCTTGTATCTACCTACAGGAATAATCTCTATGTTTCCGACAGAATTAGCTACTGGACCTATGAGCTTAAGGCAAGGTCAGTTGTGTCCTTCGCTGAGTTTTGGGGTAATTTTGAATGAGGATGGTGCCGTTCTTGATTACTCTATTCATACTAGTATTATCAAGCCTACTTATCGTTTAACTTATAACGATGTTAATGAAATTTTGCAATTAGGCATAACTGCTGAATCAGAATTGGCTATTTTAGCTAAAGCAGCAAAACAACGATGTTGCTGGAGGAAATCTCAAGGATCAATTACCATTAAAATGCCAGAGGCATCTATTAAGGTTAAATCTGAAGATGAAATTGTAATTGATTTATTGGAAACATCTGTTTCTCGTCAATTGGTAGCAGAAATGATGATCCTCGCTGGTGAAGTAGCTGGAGATTATTGTCAAAAAAATAGTATTCCTGTTCCTTTTAGAGGACAGCCTCAGCCAGACTTACCTTCCGAGGAAGAACTGCTATTATTACCTGCTGGACCAGTTAGATCATGTGCCTTACGCAGTTGCATGCCTAAAGGGGAAATGGCAACCATTCCAAATCGTCACTCAAGTTTAGGCTTAAATTATTACACTCAAGTAACATCTCCAATACGGCGCTATACAGACTTATTAACTCATTTCCAAATCAAAGCTCATCTTCGTAATCAGTCATTGCCATTCACATTAGATGTGATGCAAAACATCTTATATAGTGTAACTCTTTCGGCACAAGAGGCATCATTTGTAGAAAGACAAACTAACAGATATTGGGGCTTAGAATTTCTACGACGCAATGCTGATCAGGTCTGGCAAGGTTTAGTACTACGCTGGTTACGGGAAGATGAAGGATTAGGAATAATTTTATTAGAGGAATTAGGCTTAGAGCTGCCTCATCATTTTGGACGCTCAGTTCGATTAGGTGATCGAATTAATGTTCAAGTTAGTCGTTCTGATCCACACCGAGACGAAATCCGTTTTCGTGAAGTGCTAAAGGATAAAATTGAAACGCAAAAAATTTAAGATTATAAGATCAGAGTTAATCAAAAGTAAATATTTTTTCTGAATAAATTAATAAAAACAAATTTTAAAGAGAAGTTGTTCTAAAAGTAGAATCCTAAAATTTAATATTTTTACTAACAAATATGAATAGAAGTTAGATTAGATGAGAATATTTATTTTTTTTAATAAAGAAGAAGTCCAAGACTTTCCATGTTTCGTCTTGGCTTCTTCTTTTAGTTTACTCTTCACACCATCTATTAGTGTATATGAAAAATTTGCTCTTAAAGTATTATTTAAGTCTTTTTTAATTTTAGAGGTAAGTATAAAATGTATTTCAAGGTTTATTGAAACATACCTTTTGCAATAAACCTTGTGTAATAACTATTAGACCTAGCCTTGCTTGAGATTTTTCTATACTTTTTGATTTTTTAAAAGGAAAAATACGACAAGAACGTTCAAACTCTAATAGATAATAGCTAAGTATTAATGTTTGCTTGATATTATCTTTTTCAGACTTATTCACTTGAGAATCTAATACTGTGAAAATTTGGGAAATTAACTGTCTTTCTGTATAAGAATTTAATAGCAGTTGTTTAAGCTCTATATCATATGAAAAAATATAATCCTTATTCTTAAAAGTCTTTTGGTGATTTAAAAAATCAATGTTTGATCCTGTTATTATGCCTTGCTCTTTTGCTAAATCTAGCAAATCACAAGAACGTGCATAGGCATATTGGACAATCTGTAGAGAGTCATATAACTTATTACTATAAATAGTACAATATGTTGATATTTGAGAAATATATTGATGTCGCAACCATAAAAATAAACATTTATCATCTAGTATAAATTCTAGCCAGCCTGGCTTAATTAATTTAAAAGTAAAACTCATATATCGTATATTCGAATTATATTCTATGTTTCCTTGTCTATCTTCCACTGAAAAACAGGAACAATTTTGTTTTATCCATTCAAAAATTTCCTCAGCTAATATTATTGCTGGATAGGATGATCTACTAGCTAACTGGAAAGCAATAGTGCAACGATAGGTAACTGAATGAGAATAGGATATAAGAGAATAGTTTAAACGATTGATAGGAATAGAGTTTTGCGAGCAAATAAAGTCGACATCTTTAACCTTCCCAAGTTTCGTTAATTGGGAATATACATATAATTTAAGTTGCTCCTCAATTGAAATCTTAGTCTGCTTGATAAGTATAGGATAAATAACTCTTATAATTTTATCATTTTTCATATATTTTATAAGGTAACTAATAATCATAAAAAATTAAAATTCATATTTTTTATGACTATCAAATGATGTCTATTTATATTAAAAATTTATTTCTTTACTTAGAAACAGTAATATGCAGTTATGCTATAGTAGATGTTGTAAACTTATTATGTGGCTAAAGCTAACTATAACAGTTTAGCACTTTGTGAATATTCTCCAAGCACAAAATCTATTAGCCAAACTGGTAACTGTTCTGAGAAATAATTATTTAATAGGAGACTTTCATCTGATGGATTACCTAAAAGAAATTATAGAAAAGCTTAAAGAATTAGCACAAAAATTAATTGAAACAGTTCTAGGACCGAATAAAGAACCAGAAGTAGAACTTATACCTATACCAGTTGATGATCCACAAGATTATTATGGTAATTGATAACTCAAAAAGAATTAGTATACTAATACTCCATGGACCCAATTTAAACTTGTTGGGAAAACGTGAGTCTAAAATTTATGGTTCTATTTCTTTAAAAGAAGTTAATATTTTATTAAACAAAAAAGCTTTGGCTTTAAGAATTAGAATATCGATAGTTCAGTCTAACCACGAGGGCACTATTGTTGAGTTAATTCATCAGTCTTTGGGACAACACCAGGGGATATTAATTAATGCTGGAGCATATACACATACTAGCTTAGCTATAGCTGATGCTTGTCTCGCTGTTGAAATTCCAGTAGTAGAAGTACATTTGAGTAATATATATAAAAGAGAACATATACGTCATTACTCTCATATTGCTCCTATTTCTATTGGACAAATAACTGGATTTGGTGTTAACAGTTACTTATTAGGCTTAGAGGCTCTGTATGATTATCTTTGTCAATAGTTTTTTATTAAGGCTCACCATCGATGTATAAAATAAAACCTATCATACATTTTTGAAAATCGTCAAAAAATAACTCTAATAATTATTCAGAATGTCATGTTATTTCTAACATTTTTTCGTAAATAGTTCTAATCTATAAGCTATTCCAATAATTTTGAAATTAGAGTAGCTTATATTCTAGAATTATCTAAATAGTCAAGCAACGACTCCTTAGATTAGAAATTATCATGATTAGAAATAGTTTCTAATATATTCTTTATGAGATCATCAGTAGTAATTAGACCTAATTCTCCCGATTTTCTAGTTCGAATATTTAAAGAATTGGCTTCCATTTCTTTTGAACCTATTATTGCCATAACAGGAATCTTTTGTTTTTCTCCTCTTCGAATCATTTTTCCAAGTCTTTCCCCTGAAGTATCAACTTCTGCCCTAATTTTTGACGCAAGCATGATTTTCATTACACTTTTAGCATAATCAAGATATATATCACTTACAGGTAAAATACGTAATTGAACTGGGGATAGCCATAGAGGAAAGTCACCAGCATATTCTTCAATTAGAATGCCAATTAAACGTTCTAAAGATCCAAAGGGAGCTCGATGAATCATGATAGGTCTATGCTTATCACCTTCTTCTCCTACATATTCTAAATTAAACCTTTCAGGTAAATTATAATCAACCTGTACAGTTCCTAATTGCCATTCTCTATCCAGAGCATCTTGGAAAATAAAATCTAGCTTTGGACCATAAAATGCTGCCTCTCCTTTTGCTTCAAAATAATCAATATTCAACATTTTAACTGCACGATAAATAGCATTTTGTGACTTTTCCCAGACTTCATCACTCCCAATATATTTATCAGAATTAGAATCGCGGAAACTTAATCTTGCTTTAAATTTTTTGAGCTGCAAACTTTCAAAGACTGAAAGGATTAAATTTACAACATCAAGAAATTCATCATCTAATTGATCAGGTTTAACAAATAAATGAGAATCATCAACTGTGAAACCCCTTACACGAGTTAATCCACCTAATTCACCTGATTTTTCATAACGATAAACAGTGCCAAATTCTGCTAATCGTACAGGTAAGTCACGATAAGATCTTAGTTCACTTTTATAAATTTGAATATGGAAAGGACAATTCATAGGTTTTAAAACGAACCCTATTTCTTCATTTTTGGCATCCTCACTATCACTCATTAAGGGAAACATGTCTTCCTTATAGTTCTGCCAATGACCAGAAGTTTTAAATAGGTCTACTTTACCAATATGAGGAGTTACTACTGGAAGATATCCTCGTTTTAACTGTTCTTCTTTTAAAAAACTTTCTAAAACAGATCTAACTATAGTTCCTTTTGGAGTCCATAGTGGTAAACCAGGCCCTACAGAGTTTGAAAAAATAAACAAACCTAACTCTTTACCTAATTTCCGGTGATCTCTTTTTAAAGCTTCTTCTTTACGTTTTTTATACTCTGCTAATTGTTCAGGGTTTTCCCAAGCAGTTCCATAGATACGTTGTAATTGTATTCTAGTCTCATCTCCTCTCCAGTATGCTCCAGCTACTGACTCTATATCAAATGCTTTAGGATGTAAATCTCCAGTATTTTCTAGATGAGGACCACTACATAGATCCCACCACTGTTTCCCTAAATGATATAGCGTAATAGGTGCCTGAATATTTTCAAGAATTTCTAATTTGTAAGGTTCCTGAACTTTACTAATACGTTCTCTAGCCTCTTCTAATGTAATTTCTTCTTTTATGACTGGAAGTTTAGATTTGATAATCTTAACCATTTCTTTTTTAATACTTTTTAAATCTTGGTCTGAAAAAGGTTTAGAAATATCGAAATCATAATAAAATCCTGTTTCTGTCCAAGGTCCGATTGTAACTTTTGCTTCAGGGAAAAGTTTTTGCACAGCCATAGCCATGATATGGGAGGCAGTATGGCGGATGCATTTTAGTTTATAAGATTCACTAGTACGGAGTAGCTTTATAGGTTGCTGCTCAGATACTTCAATTAATGTAGACTGTTTAACCATTCACACCTATTTTCTATAATTTTTTGTTTAGTTTATTATGTACAGAGGAGTAAAGAAAAGATTATGACACTATTGATATAGTAATTCACTATAGTTTAAGTATAAAAATCTATTTTTTCTAAAAATAGAAATTTTTTATACTTTATGCCGTAAAATCAGCTATTCTAGCAGGGAGAGTTTTTATAATTAAAATTATACTATCCGTGTTAGACCTTAAAAAAATACGAGAAAATCCAGAAGTCATACAAACGTTACTTAATAGTCGTGAGCCTTATCCAAAATATGATCTTAAGCCTATTTTAAATTATGACAAACGACAAAGGGAATTAGAAGTCCTTTGTACCGAATTACAAACGAAAAGTAATGAAATTAGTAAATTAATTGGACAAAAAATAAAAAATGGCTTGGATCCAACAGTAGAAGAAATTAGTAACCTTAGAGAAGAGGGGAATAGTTTAAAAAAGAAACTTTTTGAATTAGAACCCGAAGAAAAAAAAGTAAAAGAAAAACTTGAAAATTTACTATCACAACTTCCCAACTTACCTATTTCTTCTACACCTGTTGGAAAAAATGAGACAGAGAATGTAGAGGTGAGATCTTGGGGAGAAGAGTATCTACCAAAAATACAAGTATTACCTCATTGGGAAATTGCTGAGAATCTTGGTATTCTAGAAGTGGAAAAAGCTGTCAAGATAGCGAAAAGCCGTTTTGTGGCGCTATTTGGAGCAGGAGCAGCTTTAGAAAGAGCTTTAATAAGTTTTATGCTTGATCAACATATAGCTTCAGGCTATCTAGAAGTTATGCCTCCTATCTTAGTTAATAGTAATGCTTTAAGAGGAACAGGGCAGTTGCCAAAATTTGCCGAAGAAAGCTTTTTTTGTCATGATGATGATTTGTGGTTATCACCTACTGCAGAAGTTCCTCTAATGAACCTTTATAGTAATGAAATTTTAGAAAAAGAAAAATTATCTATTAGGCATTGTGCTTTCACTCCTTGCTTTCGTAGAGAAGCAGGAAGTTATGGAAAAGATACAAGAGGACTAATTCGACTTCATCAATTTAATAAAGTTGAATTAGTAAAAATTGTTCATCCCGAAGATTCAGAGATGGAACACCAACAATTAGTGAAAGATGTAGAGGCCATTTTACAGGCTTTAAAACTTCCATATCGAGTTTTAGAGCTATGCACAGGAGATTTAGGCTTTGGTGCAGCAAAATGCTATGATTTAGAAGTATGGCTACCTTCATCTGATTCTTATAGAGAAATATCAAGTTGCTCTAATTGTTGGGATTTTCAGGCAAGACGAGCTAATATACGTTTTAAGGAAAAAGGCAAAAAAGGAACTATGTATGTGCATTCTCTAAATGGCTCAGGACTTGCAGTGGGAAGAACTATGGCAGCTATTTTAGAGAACTATCAACAAGTTGATGGAACTATTAAAGTACCTGATGTTTTACAACCATACTTAAAGAGAGAAATTTTATAGTTACTGATTAGCTCAATGTTATTTTTAAAAGTAACTATAACAATTAAAGCTCGAGCACTAATTATTTACTAGCTTTTTGAAAAAAATTATTTTAAAGATAAGCATATAAGCTTTAATCTAGATCCTAAATAAGGTACATATTGGTTTTGGAAGCTATGATACAGAAATTTTTTATAATTTTTCTAAAACAATTTCGTCGTGGTTTTTAACTTTTACATTAGCCTAAATATAGGCAATATTTTTATTTAAATTAACTAAGAAAGTAGGGCGAACAATTCCCATATATTCCTTTCCCATAATTTTTTTCAGCTTTTAAACAGTATACATTTTTGCAACTTTATGATTATAGTCAGATAATAACTCTAGAGATAAATTATGTTTATTAATGAGCTTAATATGTGATTTTTTAGAATCCGGACTAATACCTGAAACTTCAGCCTATAAAGCTTTAAAAATAGGCATTAATTCTGTTAATTCTTTAGCTTCTTTTGTACAAACAGATATATTGTTTTCAGGATAAAAGTATATGATTAGCTATTCTTTAGGTATATTTTGTAAATAGACTTCTTTACTATCTTGATTATCAATTTTAAGATTAGGCGCAGGACTACCGATATTTAATAAATTATCTATAGGAAAAGATAAGTATATTTACAAACTAAAGGATATCGTATACAAGTATATTTTTTTACAAAAATTTCATCAAAAAATATTTTCTATTATAACTTTTATGAGTAGAAAGGTAACATTCTTATAATCAAAAACTACATATATTGTGATAATTTATTCTAAACATTTCTTTTCTAGGCAAAAAAATTAACCTTATTTTCAATTGTATAAAAATTAATTATTATTTAAATACAAGCAATTGATCCGAAAAAATAGATATTAGTATCTTGATAATCAACTAAAATAAAAATAATTTATAGATATTTTAATAAAAAAACTATCACAAACAAATACTAATAAAGTCTTTTTCTTTGCTTATGCTTAAAAACTGACTCTACTAATCCTAATGCGATAAAGTTAGTTAGTAAAGCTGATTTTCCGTAACTTAGCCAAGGTAAGGGAATACCTGTAATAGGTGCTAGACCTACTGTCATACAAATATTAACAATTACCTGAAAAGAGGTCATTGATAAAACTCCTATAGCTAATAGGGATCCAAAATTTTCTTCTGCTTGAGAGGCAATCAAAACATACCTAAAACATATTAACCAAAATATTATCAAAACTACCATAGAACCAATAAAACCAAGTTCTTCACCTACCACTGAAAAAATAAAATCTGTGTGCTGTTCAGGAACAAAGTCCAATTGAGTTTGAGTTCCGTGAAATAATCCTCTTCCCCACAGCTCTCCAGAACCAATTGCGATACGAGATTGTATTAATTGATAGCCTCCGCCTAGAGGATTTTTCTCTGGGTCTAAAAATAAGGTTAGGCGATCTTTTTGATACTCCTTTAATAATCCCCAAAAGATATTACTTAATTTACCTGCCGCAAAGTTAATACTTATAATTCCTATTGTAGAAATAAAACGGTAAGGCAAAGTAAACCAAGAAATAATACCCATAATTATTGTCCAGCCAATCCAAACAATAAAAAAAATATTGAATAAAATAGCTGAAACGATGGGAGATATTAACAAGATCAACCAGCCAGGATGTATATTTGCCCAATAAAGCATTCCTAATGTAATCGCTGCAAAAACAAGTCCTGTACCTAAGTCAGGTTGAAACATTATTAAGGCCCAAGGGATAAAGGTTATTCCTAAAACACGTAACACCGATAGAATTTTACTTGCGTCATTTTGATGTAATAGTGCGGCTAAAGTGATTATTAAACCAACCTTTGCAAATTCTGAAGGTTGTATGTTAAACCCTCCAATTTCGATCCAGCTTTGAGCCCCATTTGCAGTTACTCCAAGAATAATAACCGCTATTAATGAAATATTTGTTATGAAGTAAATTAACCAATGCCATATCATTAAGTTTTTGTAATTAAATCTAGCTATAAAAAGCATTATGATAAAGCCAACACTTCCTAGTAATAAGTGCTGTAAACAATTAGTAGATGTTTCATTTAGCTCAGTACTCTTAATAATTAATCCACCTAAACTGGTCAAACTAACTACAAGTATTAATAACAACCAATCAATTTCAAAAAAAAGAGATAACCATGGGACAAAAAAACACTTGTTTTTTTTTTGAAAGTTGTATTTCTTGGACCTTAACATAATAATTGTGAAGACTACTTACATAAACAATATATTTCTCTAAGGCAAAAATTTTAAAGCTTATGTGGTGTAAAGTATTGTTATTTAATTTACGCTAAAGCTGCTACCGATATTTTACCAGCAATTTGTTGAGCAATAAGTTTCAAAGCTCTAGCTGAAGCGGATTGTGGATGTGATATTAATATAGGTACTCCTTTGTCTCCTCCTTCCCTGAGAGAAATTTCTAAGGGTACAAGACCTAGCAAAGGAATCTGTAATTCTTCTGATGCCTTTATTCCTCCCCCAGATCCAAATATATCATAAGAGTGATTTGGTAAATCTGGAGGAATGAAATAACTCATATTTTCCACAATACCTAAAATATTAATTTTTAGTTGTTCAAACATTTTAACTCCACGATATGCGTCTACTAAAGAAACATTTTGTGGAGTCGTCACAATAACAGCTCCAGCTAGAGGAACTGATTGTGCTAGAGTCAATTGTACATCTCCTGTTCCAGGAGGCATGTCAACTATCAGGTAGTCAAGAGGTCCCCAGTTAACCTGATATAAAAATTGACGAATAATTCCGTTTAACATAGGACCACGCCAAACTACTGGTTGACCGGGATTAATCAGAAAACCCATCGATACCATCTTTATTCCACTACTAAAGATAGGCTCTAAAATGTCTCCTTCTGGTCTTTTTTGGACTGTAACCTGATAGTCTTCTACTCCGAGCATTGTGGGTGCGTTAGGTCCATAAATATCAGCATCAAGTAGACCAACTTTTGCTCCCATCTGTGCTAAGGCGATAGCAGTATTGACTGCTACAGTACTTTTCCCCACACCTCCTTTCCCGCTAGAAACGGCAATTATATTTTTTACCTCTGATATGGATTGTTGAGTGGGTAAAGCTTTTTGTGTTGGAGTTTCTGATGTCACCTCTATCTCAACAGTTTGGACTTCTGGTAATTCTTTTAATGCCTTTTCACAATCTTGGATAATTAATTCTTTTAAGGGACATGCTGGGGTAGTTAATACTAAAGTAAATTTAACTTTACTATCTTCTATTGAAATATTACGAATCATATTAAGAGTTACTAAACTCTTTTTAAGCTCCGGATCTTGAACTGGTTGTAAAGCATTTAAAATTGATTCATTATTAAGCATAATAATTAATTGATTTTTTATAAATTCAAGTAAAAGCCTTTCACTGCATTTACTTATTAGATATTAACTGGTTTTTATTTTATGTGTTACTTTCCATATTGTTGAAAATAGGCCAAATCTAGAAAATACAAGAACAATAATAATACAAGGAGTAATAAATATTATTACTTTTTTTATTGATATTTATCTATATGGTGACTGTCTATGTAGTTTATAGAGTAAATAGTTACTTTACAATTAAATAGGTTTCTACTTTATCGTTTCTTTCCTAAGAACATTTAGATGATTTATCAAAAATAATAATGCAAATTTCATTTGATATAAACTATAAATTTTATCCATAAGTTATTATTTCTGAATTATAGAAATAATAACTATGCCCACAAAAACCATATCATTCTAAAGATTTTATTTCCTGAGAATATTATATTGAGCTATTTTTAAACGCAGAAACTAAAAAACTTTTTTGATAACTGACAGAATTCCAATAAGCAGGATATAATTTGTTATGAAGCTATTATTAAAAAATTTATCAAATGAATAATTCTGCTCTCAATGCCTTTTTCTTAGGTCGAGCATTTGCTGAAGTGCTTGGTGAAAAAATCGAAGAATCTTTAACTAATACACTTAGTGAACTAAGTAAGTTAGGTGCTGAACAAGAAGAAAATTTAAATGATTTTATTCAAGAAATAAAAATACGTGCGAAAAATAATCTAACGCAAGACGATCCTAGCAATATCACTGTAAATGATTTTTCATCTATAGATCTCCAGGAAACTATTGATGATTTAAGAGCAGAGATTGCCCGTCTTAAAGCAGAGTTAAAAAATTATCATAGTTAAAAACTTTAACTTTTTGGATCTTCTTCAGAATTGTTATATGTAAAACCAAGTATAAAATAATTAAAATAAATCGAGTGCCTGCTTTACCTACAAAAGTCAGTTCTTTTTCATCTGCAAATATTAATTCATCTGCGACAAACAAAAAATATCGCTGGAATAATAACAATTATTCTAATGTTCATCGTCGTTTAGATATTTGGCTATTCTTCTTATCTCTTATGTTCAAGCTATGGCTTAATAATAAAAAGTTTAGCTACAGAGGAGGATGGACTAAAGAAAAACTAATTAAGAGAAGAAGGATATTAGCAGTCTGGATACGAGAAAAATTATTAGACTTAGGTCCAACTTTTATTAAAGTTGGACAGCTTTTTTCAAGTCGTGCAGATCTTTTTCCTTCTGAATATGTAGAAGAACTGTCAAAACTGCAAGATGAAGTTCCTGCTTTTAACTATGATGAAGCGAAAAAAATTATTGAGAAGGATCTGGGAAAACCTTTGTCTCAGATTTTTTATTGTTTTGATTCTTTTCCCATTGCGGCTGCAAGTCTAGGGCAAGTTCATAAAGCTATATTATATTCAGGGGAAGAAGTTGTTGTTAAAATACAACGTCCTGGCCTCAAAAAATTATTTACTATTGATCTAGCGATTTTGAAACAAGTCACCTACTATTTTCAAAATCATCCTAGTTGGAATAAGGGGAAAGACTGGATTAGCATTTATAACGAATGTTATAAAATTCTCTGGCTAGAAACAGATTACCTTAAAGAAGGAAAAAATGCAGATACTTTCCGTCGCAACTTTCGAAATAAAGATTGGGTTAAAGTACCAAGAGTTTATTGGCGCTATACTGCCTCTCGTGTTTTAACATTAGAGTATCTCCCAGGAATCAAAATTAATAATTACCAAGCATTGGAGAATTTAGGATTAGATCGTAAAGTATTGGCTAAGTTGAATGCACAAGCTTACTTGCATCAAATATTAAATGATGGTTTTTTTCATGCTGATCCTCATCCTGGAAATATTGCAATCAGTGAAGATGGAGCCTTAATATTTTATGATTTTGGAATGATAGGAACTATTGAATCTGATGTCAAAAGAAAATTAGTAAATACCTTTGTTGGTATAACTCAAAAAGATAGTAACAAAATCATATCTTCTTTAATTGAATTAAACATATTAGATTCGAAAAGCGATATTGGTCCAGCTCGGCGTTCTATACAGTTCATGCTAGATAATTTTATAAATAAACCTATTAACGAACAGTCTATCACTTCTATTGGTGATGATTTATATGAAATTGCTTACAATCAATCTTTTAAATTTCCTGCTACATTTACTTTCGTAATGCGTGCATTTTCTATTTTAGAAGGTGTAGGAAAAGGTTTAGACCCTGACTTTAAATTTATAGAAGTTGCTAAGCCTTTTATCTTGGATTTTGCAAATTTTTTTACTGAAAATACTAATAATAATTTCCTGAATCTATTCTCTAATCAAGTAATAGAATTTGGTAGTGTAACTTTAGGACTGCCAAATCATATTGATAATACACTTAGAAAATTTGATCAAGGTGACATAAAACTAGGGGTTCGCTCGATTGAGTCGAATAGAATCTTACAACGACTCAGTATGATACAAATCGCAACTATTTGGGGAAGCTTTGTAAGTTCATTATTAATTTGTACAACTCTTCTATTTATTAATAATTATTTAAATCTAGCTTTAGTAGTTATAATAATTACATTAATTCCATTATCTATATTAGTTAGGCTTTTTTACCGCATAAACCGTCTGAACAAGCGATTCTGAATAATTATTAATAAATATGCAATTGCTTCCTGTTATCTTATATTCTATTTAGAAACTTAATTATGATCAATTTTATATAGTTTTTAATCAATGAATAAATCTACATAATTAGATACTTTAAAAAAAGTATCTAATTATGTAGTATCTTAATAATTTTTTAAGTTAAATCATGTAAAGCCTGTACAAAAATTTACTACTAAAAATAGAATAAGGTTTCATAACATATCTTAATCTTAATAATAAAATTATTTATTAAAGATGTACCCTTAGGTTACAATAAGTTGTTTTTGGACTGAGACTAAGATCACTTAAATCAAACTATGAAAATTAATACTGATGATAAAACTGTTGTTAAGGACTATTTCAATGCTATAGGATTTGACAGATGGCAAAATATTTACGGTAATGGAAAAGTCAATAAAGTTCAAGAGGATATCCGCTTTGGACATCAGCAAACTATTAATACAGTATTAGAATGGCTAAAATTAGATGGTAATTTATCTGGATTAATAATTTGTGATGCTGGATGTGGTGTAGGAAGTTTAAGTATTCCTCTAGCCAAAGAAGGAGCTATAGTCAGTGCTAGTGATATTTCAGAAAAAATGGTTACAGAAGCAAAGAGAAAAGCGGAAAATATATTAGGTAAAACTAATAACATAAATTTTTATGTTCAAGATTTAGAAAAATTGAAAGGTAGCTTTCATACAATAATTTGCCTTGATGTCTTAATTCACTATCCTACTGATAATGCGGCTAAAATGATTAACCACTTAGCTTCATTAACTAACTGTAGGATAATCTTAAGTTTTGCTCCCAAAACTTTTTATTTGACTGTTCTTAAAAAGATTGGTGAATTTTTTCCTGGTCCTAGTAAAACAACTCGTGCCTACCAACATAGTCAAGATAATATAGTACAGACTCTAAAACAAAATGGCTTTAAAATTCAACGAAAAGGAATGACAAGTACTAAATTTTATTATTCTCAAATTATTGAAGCTATCAAAGAGTAAATATTAAGAATACTATAATCATCTCATTAGATACTTTGAGAAATTTAGATATATATAATTTATTTTAAAAGATCAATAATAATTCAGTATCTTAAGAGGAATAATATGATCCTTTGTTGAGAAGTAAGCTATGTAGTTTTATTTTTAGCAAAGTTCATGTGCTGTATAAGTGAGTCTTATCTCAAGGAAATGATGAACATAGTTTATATTGTAAAAATTTAATTGACTATAAACAGCTTTGTATAACAAATATGTTAGTTATTTTTATTATGATTCTCATATTACTGTTCCATCAGGAATGACTGCGTTCTTGATAACGATAACAATTCCGTCACAGATATAAAACCCTTCATCTTCACAGTTAGATTCTTGTATATTGTTTTTATTTAGAATGGTTACATTCTCGCCGATCCGTACATTTTTATCAATAATTGCATGTTTAATTAAACTATTTTTACCTATACCTATAGGAATCATTTTATGATTATCATCAAAATTCTTAATAATTGAAGATTCGTAGAAATCTGCTCCCATAACCATTGTGTCCTCAATACAGCAATTCATTTCAATACGACTTCTAATTCCGAGTATTGAATTGTGGATACGACAGCTTTTTATAATACATCCTTCACTGATCATTGATTTTGTAATATGGGAATCAAAAACTTTAGTAGGAGGTAGATAGCGTGCACGGGTATATATAGGAGCTTGTTCATTATAAAAACTAAATGCAGGATTTGGTTGACAATTAAGAGCCAAATTGGCTTCATAAAAAGCTCGAACAGTTCCAATATCTTCCCAATATCCACGAAACAAATAGGCTCGAAGATCGCAGTGCATAGCTGCACTTGGCATAACCTCTTTCCCAAAATCTGTTTGCTCTGGATTATTTTTGAGAAGTTTTGTTAATACTTCTTTATTAAATAAATAAATTCCCATTGATGCTATATAAGGCTTTTTTTCTGCCTGCTCTTGATTTAACCCTAAAATTGAAGTTTCACATTGCATTTGATCCAATTCATTTTCTGTGGGTTTTTCGGAAAAGTGAATAATTCTACCTTGATTATTCATTTTTGTTAGGCCAAGGTAAGAGGCTCTTTTTTTGTCCACAGGAACAACAGCTAAAGTTATATCAGCGTTAGTTGATCTATGTTGTCTGATAAAATTACTATAATCCATACGATAAAGATGGTCCCCAGATAGTATTAAGTATTCATCAACGTTTGATTCGTTAAACAACCAAAGGTATTGACGAACGGCATCAGCTGTACCCTGGAACCAACTTGAATTGTCTTTTGTTTGTTGTGCTGCTAAGACTTCTATGAATCCACCACTAAAAGAAGTAAAGTTATATGTATGAGTTAAATGACGATTTAACGAAGCAGAATTAAACTGAGTTAAAATATAAATTTTTTGTATTTCTGCATTAATACAATTACTAATTGGTATGTCAATTAGACGATATTTTCCTGCAAGAGGAACAGCTGGCTTTGCTCTTAATTTAGTTAAAGGATATAAACGAGTACCTGCACCACCACCTAGTATAATTGCTAAAACTTTCTTCACATATACCTCATAATCATCTTTTCAATAAAGTATAGAACTGGTATGGAAATCTGAAAAATAAAACAAAAACTATAAATTTAAGTTGCTTCTAGAAAAGAAAGACTATCCTATCTTACAAACCATAATTTATATTATTTTCAAATATTATTTTGATTAATTTTAATGGTGTGAAGAATAAAATTATTCTTTCAACTAAAAAAAGTACTTTTATTAATAAAATATAAAAAATATTTAGAATAGTTATACTAAATTAGTACTTGTTAATTTACTAGTGATTTATGATAGTAGTATTTCTATGTATAAGTTAAAAGCACCTTTTAAGCCAACAGGAGATCAACCGAAGGCTATTGAAGAATTAACATTATCCTTACAAATGGGAAACAAATTTCAGACCTTATTAGGAGCGACTGGAACAGGTAAAACATTTTCTATTGCTTCAGTAATTGAAAAAACTGAAAAGCCAACTTTGATCTTGGCTCACAATAAAACTTTGGCAGCTCAACTATGTAATGAATTAAGAAATTTTTTCCCTAACAATGCTGTAGAATATTTTATTAGTTATTATGACTATTATCAACCTGAAGCTTATATTCCTCTAAGCGACACTTATATTGAGAAAAGTGCTTCGATTAATGATGAAGTAGATATGTTAAGACATTCAGCTACTCGTTCATTGTTTGAACGACAGGACGTAATTATCGTAGCGTCTATTAGTTGTATTTATGGGTTAGGAATGCCTTCTCAATATTCAAAAGCTTCTATCCTTTTACAAACAGGGATAGAGATTAACCAACGGCAACTTCTCAGAGACTTGGTTAATATTCAGTATTCTAGGAATGATATGGAGTTAAAACGGGGAAGATTTAGAGTTAGAGGAGATATTTTAGAGATTGTTCCTGCCTATGAAGATCGAGTAATTAGAATTGATTTCTTTGGGGATGAAATTGATGGTATTAGATATTTACACCCAGTTTCGGGAGATGTTTTAGAAAATCTTGAAAATGTTAATATTTATCCAGCACGTCATTTTGTTACACAAAAAAAAAAATTAGATACTTCCTGTAAAGCTATAGCTGAAGAGCTAGAACAACAAATTATTAATTTTGAGAAAGAAGGAAAGCTCTTAGAATCACAACGTATAAATCAGAGAACGCGCTATGATCTAGAGCTCTTAAGTGAAGTAGGATACTGTAATGGTGTTGAAAATTATTCTCGCCACTTAGCGGGAAGAAAACCTGGAGAACCTCCAGAATGCTTAATTGATTATTTACCTGAGGATTGGTTATTGATTGTAGATGAGTCTCATGTGACCATACCACAAATTCGGGGAATGTATAATGGCGATCAGGCAAGAAAAAAAGTTTTGATAGATCATGGTTTTCGTCTTCCAAGTGCAGCTGATAATAGACCCCTTAAATCAGATGAATTCTGGGGTAAGGTTAAACAATGTATTTTTGTCTCTGCTACTCCTGGTGAATGGGAGCTCGAAAAATCTAAGGGTAGAATTATTGAACAGGTAATTCGGCCAACAGGTATACTTGACCCACAAATATTTGTAAGACCCACAAAAAATCAGATAGATGATCTATTAGGAGAAATTCAAGATAGGGTAGAAAAAAAAGAAAGAACTTTAATTATTACTTTGACAAAAAGTATGGCAGAAGATTTAACTGAATATTTTCAAGAAAGAGAAATCAATGTTCGATATCTACATTCTGAAATTAAATCTATTGAGCGTATTGAGATTTTACAAGATTTAAGAGATGGTAAATTTGATGTTTTAATAGGGGTCAACTTACTAAGAGAGGGATTAGATTTGCCAGAGGTTTCTCTAGTAGCTATATTAGACTCAGACAAAGAAGGCTTTTTACGAGGTGAAAAGTCATTAATTCAAATTATTGGACGTGCGGCTCGACATGTTAACGGCCAAGCCATTTTATATGGAGATAAACTTACAGATAGCATGATTAAAGCTATAGAAGAAACAAAAAGAAGAAGGCGTGTACAATTACTATATAACAATAAAAATAATATTATTCCTAAATCTATAGTTAATGAACGTGAAAATTCAATTTTGAATTATCTTGATATTTCTCGCAATTTAGATAATGAACAACCTGAAAAAATATACGCTCATGTAGAGGAAATACCTTTAGATAAAATACCTAAATTAATTAAACAATTAGAGTCTCAAATGGAAGAATCTGCTAATCAATTAAATTTTGAAACAGCAGCAAAATATAGAGATCAAATAAAGCATCTTAAGGATAAGATGCTAGAGTACCCTTGAAACTTATTGGAAAATTTTATATATTAATTTCCTCGATTTGAATTTATAATTATAATTTTTGAATCTTTTAGAAGGTATTTTTCTAGTATATATGTATTAAAGTTTTAAGAAGTATTGTATGCGGATAGCGAGATTTGAACTCGCACGACCTAAGCCACACGCCCCTCAAGCGTGCGTGTCTACCGTTCCACCACATCCGCAGAAACTATATCTTAACATAAATTAGATAAAAAAAACTTACAATATACTAATAATCATCTATATATTAATCGAATTCTTATATAAAAAATTGCAATTGCAAGACTACGAAATAGTCATTGATCGTTGAAAAAATATTAATAATTGTTTATGTATTTAAAATGTATATAAATCGCATCACGCTTAAATTTTTTCAGATAACTCATTCATTAGTAATTATCTATCCCGAAACTACTCAACCTAATAATCATATTAAGTAATTAGATCTTAGAATAGTTTACAATTATAAAATTCTGCTAGTTAAAAACCTCTATTATTAGGGTTAAGTAATTCAATATACTAAAAATCTTGTAAATTTCTTCTGTAATTATTTAGACTCTTCCATAGTAAGCAACTTTTTTATTAGATTGCCAAGCCCACATTTGATCTCCCTGCGAAAAATGCCACCATTCATTGGGATGTCTTAAAAATCCATAATTACTCATAACTTTATTTAAAATTCCTCTCCTCCTATTATAAGCTTTTGCCTCAGAATTATTACTTTGAGAATAGTAAAAGGGTTGAGATTTTTCGGATAAATCATCAATTTCACATCCCATATCTAGTAAATTTCCTTTGCAGTCAACTAAAGTCAAATCAATAGCTGCTCCAGTACTATGTGGCGGTGGAGAAGTATAATCTTCAGAAGGAATGGCCCAAATTTTATAAACCTGATTGAGAATTTTTTTTTTCTCTAAGATAGATAGCTCTCTCAAGGTTAACTTTTTCTCTTTTATCAAGTAAGAAAAAGTATAATCTACCATGAATTGTTGCACTTCTATAGGACGATAAGCATCAAAAATATGAAGTTTCCATCCTCCATATTCCGTTTGTAAGCAATTTTGTACATTTTGAAGAGCTTCTAGAACCCTAGAACGTAAATAATAGGGAGATTTATTCTTATATGTGGCTCCTAATTTTTTATAGGGATGTGGATTTTGAACAGAAAAGTACTCTAAAGGAATAGGAACAAGATCATCTTTACAGTCTTGAATTAAAACATTGCTATAGTTTTTCATTAAAAAATTAATAAATATTATTTATAGATAACATTATAAATTATTTATTTATACCTCTAATCTTAGAGCGAGTAATTGTCCAAAACGGAAATGTTTGGTTTAGATTGAAAATAGTTCCATTGATATCATTTTGAATGAATACATATTCCTTAGTCTGCCAAAGAGGTATATAAGGAACGTCTTCAGCTAAAATTTTTTGAATTTTAACAAAGATTTCCTCTCTTTTTCGAGAATCTAATGTTTTTCTTTGTTGAATAATTAGTTCGTTCATTTTTTCATTATGGTAAAAGGAACCTTGAACTTGAGAACTTCCTTGTATACACTGTTGCTCTGCTGTACCTTGAGCACAGCTTAAAAAAGGATAAATATAGTTATCCGCATCTAAATAATCTGGATACCAACTAGAAAAGATTGACTGGTAAGAACCTAAGCTTAAGTTTTTAAAGAAAGCTACTGAAGATATATTGTTAGGAATAAATTTTAACAGTCCTTCTAATTCTCTCTTCGCTAGACTTCTAAGAATAGCGGCTGCTTGACTCATATTTGTTGAATCAGAAGAATACCATATTTCAACTATGGCAGGATTTTTTTTAGAGAAACCTGCTTCGATTAAAAGTTGCTTGGTTTTATTTATATTATTATATTTACTTTTAAAAACAGGTCGAGAAACATTAAAAGATTTAGGTATCATGGTATACGAAAGTTCACTTTGTCCTTTAAAAATACGCTCGTTAAGGAGTTCACGATCTATTAATGTTGCAATTGCTTTTCTAACAACCTTCTGCTTAGTGAATTCTGCGTTAACGTTTAAAGCCATAAAAGTGATATTTGTACTTATATTTTCAATAACTTTTCCTTTTCCTTCATGAGATTCTTTTAGCAGATACTCAATTTGTTCAGTAGTTAGAGACTGATAGGCAATATCAACACTTTGGGTGCGGAAAGCATTAAAAAGATTAGCTGCATTATTGGAATAAATCTGCAAATTAATACCTTTGTTTCGAGGCTTTTCTCCCCAGTAATCATCAAAAGTATCTAATTCTAATAAACCAGTTTGAAATCTTCTTAATTTATATGGTCCTGTTCCAACAAAACTATCTGGAATAAATTTTCCTTTCCCTATTTGATAAGCCTGAGGAGATATTGCACAAATTCCGGGAAAAGCCAAAAGAGCAGGAAAAGCAGAAAAAGGTTCTTTTAGCGTAATAATTAGCTCATAATCTCCATTAGTTTCTATTTTTTTAATAGTATTAGTTAATAGAAAAGAAGGTTTTCCCCCATTAGCCATAAATCTTTCTAATGAAAAAGCCATTGCCTTTGCATCAAAGGATGTACCATCATGAAATTTGACCCCTTTCCTGAGATGGATAGTATAAACAAGACCGTTCTTACTAATAGTGGGCATTTTTATAGCTAACTGCGGCTTTAAATTAGTATTTCCTAGCTCATAGGTATAGAGAGTATCACTTAAATTATAAATAATCATCATTCCAGATAACTCATAATTATCTGCTGGATCTATTGTACGTGGCTGAAAAGTTGTGCCAACAGTGATACGGTCACTATTATTTTTAGGAGAGAGTGTTAATTTTGATTGTTGATTACAACCTGTTATTAATACTAAATAAGTACTGAGAAATAATAGGGTTATTAGCTTTCTTACCTTATGTGAATGTTTCCAAAACCCATTTATAATCATATTCTATATTTTTTACAGGTAAGTTTATTTTTTTGTATTTAAAAGAAATAATTTTTTAGATCTTCAAAAGTAGAGGTTGATACTTTAATTATAAATATTTAATATTAGTTTGACTAAGGTTTTAATAAAATTTTAAAAAGTAGAAATTCATAATATGATGAACCTACAAATTTATTTTTATCAGAAAAAAGTTTTAATTATAAAATTATTTATTTAGTTTATATGAACTAAATATTGTCAGAGGCTGGTACGATAGACTTTGTAAGTTAAATTCTAATTTTGAAAATGATACATATAAACAGTGTCTTGCCTCATGGTGGTCAATTAATTGATCGCATTGCACCTTCAAATAAAAGAGAAGAATTTTTATCTCAAAAAGATAACTTACCAAGATTAAGATTGGAAGAACGTACTATTTCTGATCTAATTATGATAGCCATCGGGGGATTTAGTCCCCTCAAGGGCTTTATGGAACAAGCAGACTACCATTCAGTAGTTCAAAATATGCATTTAAGTAATGGAGTTCCTTGGTCAATTCCAATTACCCTACCTGTTCAAGAAGAAGTTGCGAATTCTTTGAAAGAAGGAGAATTAATTAGACTCGATAATTTAGCTGGCGAATTTATCGGAGTCCTAGAGTTAACTCAAAAATATAAGTATCAAAAAAACGAAGAAGCCATAAAAGTCTACAAAACTGAAGATGAAAAACATCCTGGGGTTCAAGTATTATATAAGCAAGGAAAAATTAATTTAGCTGGATCTATATGGCTACTAGAACGAAGTGAAAATAAACTCTTTCCCAAGTATCAAATAGATCCTAGAGAATCTAGGAAACTATTCCAGGAAAAAAAATGGTCTACTATCGTCGGATTTCAAACACGTAATCCAATTCACCGAGCTCATGAATATATTCAAAAATGTGCTTTGGAAGTTGTGGATGGTTTATTTTTACATCCTCTAGTTGGTGCTACCAAGAGTGATGACATTCCTGCAGATGTCCGAATGAAGTGTTATGAAATTATGATAAATAATTATTTTCCTCAAAAAAGGGTTATCTTAGCTATTAATCCATCAGCTATGAGATATGCAGGTCCTAGAGAAGCCATATTTCATGCAATTATACGTAAAAATTATGGTTGTACTCACTTTATAGTCGGTCGAGATCATGCAGGAGTTGGTGATTATTACGGAACTTATGATGCTCAAGATATTTTTAATGAATTTGATTTAAATGCATTAGGCATTATTCCGATGAAATTTGAACATGCTTTTTATTGTAAACGGACTCAACAAATGGCTACCAGTAAGACAAGTCCCAGTGGAGAAAATGAACGAATTCATCTATCAGGAACCAAGGTTAGAGAGATGTTGAGAAGTGGTGAAATGCCACCTGCACAATTTTCTCGTCCGGAAGTTGCTGCAGAACTCATAAAAGCAATGAATAATTAAGATAAGTAAGTTAAAAGGAGTCAAAATAAAGATTACTATTAATTTTTCAACTGACTCCTTAAAAACGTTATAATTAGAGCATGTAATTCAATCCATACATTTTAGAGTAAGTTTTATAGCGTTATTTCCCCAAGAGAGCAAATAGGAACCATGAAATGGGATCGACGAACTTTTTTACAGGCCTTACTCACCTGGGGGATTGCTCAGGGAAGTACTATACGGCCAAGCTACAACAGTAAATTTTATAGATACCACAAGGCCTTAGCAGAATCCACAAATCGTAAATTGGCTTTACTAATAGGTATTAATACTTATACTAAAAATCTTAGTTTAAAAGGTTGTTTAACCGACATTGAAAGACAAAAAGATTTATTAGTTAACCGTTTTGGTTTTCATCCAACAAATATTCTTACCCTGGCTAATGAACAAGCCACTTGTCAAAATATTAAAAATGCCTTTCTAGAACATTTAGTAAATCAAGCCAAAACAGATGATGTTGTATTAGTCCATTTTAGTGGTTATGGTACACAGGTCAAGATACCCTCAAACAGGATATCTCCTGTTTCCGATTATTCAGTCTTAACTCAAGGAATTATTCCTAGTGAAGGTAACCAATTAAATAAAAATATAACTCTCACGAATAATATTCTTCAAGAAACACTATTTTTACTAGGAAAATTAGTAGATACAGAGAAATTAACTATGGTCTTCGATACTAGTTATTATAGTACCGGAGAAATTAATCAAGGAAATTTGAGAGTACGTTCCTTACCATACCAGGTATCAGAAGCCAACACAGATGAGTTGGTTTGGCAAGCAGAATTAAAAAGTAAAATCCAGAATAGTGGAATCTCAAATGACTACGGAACCATCCTATCTGCTGCTGGGATAGGTCAAGTTGCTACAGAAATTAAAGGAAATGATTTCAGTGTAGGACTTTTTACATATGCATTGACTCAATATTTGTGGTCAGTTACTCCTGCGAGTCGGATTAATATAGCTTTAAACAAAGCTACAGAAGAAGTTCTACCAATTGTGGGAGAAAGCCAAAAACCACAGCAACAAAATAGCACTCAAAAATCTCTATTTGCATATTATCTGTTGCCTATTAATTTCCAAGGAGCAGAGGCTTTGATTGATCATGCTGAAGATCTTGATAATATCCAAATTATTTTTACTGGAATTTCAGCTGATATTCTGAGACATTATGGATTAAATTCTATTTTCCATACCATGTCTTCCAATCCATTATCTTTTTTCCAGTTACACTCTCGTGATGGTCTAAAAGGGAAGGTACACCAAATTTCGAAAGGAACTAGAATTTATCAGCCTGATTTAATAGGTCAATTATTACAAGAATCAGTCCGTTGTTTACCACGTACATTAGGACTAACTGTTGCCCTTGATTCAAAGTTACAAAGAATTGAAAGAGTGGATGCTACTAGTGCCTTTTCTGTAATTGATATAGTATCAGACATAACTAATGATGAAGAAAAACCTGTCGATTGTATTTTGGGATTACTTGCTTCATTTCCTTTTTCAACCTCTAGTTCAGAGTCTTTAAATTCATCAGAAAAATCAAAATATGGACTCTTTCTCCCAGGTGGGGTTCAATTCCCTAATACTTCGGGTAAAACTGGAGAAGCTATTAAGTCTGCTGTTGGAAGACTACATCCAAATTTGGAAAAACTTTTAGCAGTAAAATTACTACGATTAACTGTTAACGAAAGTTCTTCTAAATTACTTTGCTCCATAAATCTTGAGGGACTTAATCCTGAGCCCTATCCAATAGATAAAAGAGAGACTAATAGAAACAAAATATTTACTTCTCAAATAGGCGAAATTAAAGATAACCCTTACGAGATTTCTAACCTTCAGGGATTGCCCAAAGTTGCACGAGGTACTCGTTTACGCTATTGTTTGCACAATCAAGGTGATAAAACTCTTGATTTTATAATTTTCGGAATTAATAGTAATGGCAAAGTAATTGCTTATATTCCTGCTCATGAAAAAGAAATAGAATTAAAAGCCCAAGGTGCAAGCTTCTTGAAACCAGGTATGAAAAATGCTATTCCGTCTACTTCAAGTGGTTTAACCTGGACAACGTCAAGCACTAGAGGATGGGAGCAGATTTTACTAATTGCTTCAATATATCCCTTCTACAATACTTGGCAAGCTTTAAAAAAAATACCAGAATTTAAAATAGAAAAGGACCAGATTATTATTCTTAACGATCCATTAAGCATAGCTAAAGCGCTTTTAGAAGATTTAAACACGGCTAGTATACAAATAAATAAGAGGATTATGTCAAATTCTGATACTTATAATCTTGATGTTAAAGCCTGGTCTACCCTAAGCTTTATTTATCAAATTATATAGATTTAGAAATTTCAGGATATATTATGGCCAAGAATTTTAATTGTTTAAAAATTATAATTTCTACTAGAAAACTTGTAAGGCAGTTGGTTGTTTAGAAAGTATTGGGAAAAGTAACTATATTTATTAGATATATATCTCATACGTAAATAACTAGATACTATATTTATCGTTTAAGTAATTAATCTTATCAATTTTGTTAATCAATTTTTTTTTGTAGAAGTAAAGCTATTCTACACATAATTATAAAATAAGATTTGATTTTAGGTTAGTTTAAACAAGGTTGTGTTAACTTAGATGGGTAAAACGTATAAGAATGAGACAAAGTCTGCTTCTGCTCATCTCCTCTTATCACGCTGCAAGTATTTGGTTCCTAAACCCTTGAGCTTGATATTATCAATTAAGATGCTGTCATTTGTTCCACCACCTAATCTACCAATCCAAGTCCAAACGATTGTTACTCATAAAGAGAAACAATTTCAACCATTTTTGAATATTAACTCACTATTAATTGATTCAAAAAAATATAGTTCTAAACCAATTAAATTAAGTGGTTTAGGAAATGTTTCGCCTTCTAAAATTACTTTTAATAGCTTTAAAAATCAATTAACCGATATACAAAAACTTTCTAATTCAAAAGTTTTTTCTTTATCTTTGTTAACAGAAAAAAATATTGACAATTTAAAGAGAGTTACTCAAAGAGAGAATCTTGAAACCCTACAGTCTTTTAGAAAAAGTGCTAATGGGTTGTCAAAAAGACGAACTATTAAGGTAAATAAAAACTTCAATGAACAAGAGAAAATCTTATTTTCAAATCTTGACCCAGAAGACCAAAAATTACAACAATTAACATTTAATGTAATTACAGAAGATAAATCATCTATAAGCCAACAAATTAAACCTGTATCTAAACTTGCTCCAAGAAAAATAATTGGAGTAGTAGAATTGATTGCAGATCGTCAAGAGTATGACTCCGAAAAAGAAGTAGTATACGCAGAAGGAAAAGTTGTTATGCGTTTTACCAATGGAGTCTTACTGGCTGATCGCTTATGGATAAATCTTCCTAATAGGTTTGCCGTAGCTGAAGGTAATGTAGTCTTAGATCGAGGAGAACAGACACTACGAGGAGAAAGATTTGAATACTATTTCGTTCAGGATAGCGGAGTCATCTTTAATGCAAGTGGACAAATATATCAACCTACCACAGGACAGGATTTCACTCCTACTTTACCTACTGCATCTGATAGCAATTTAATTCCTAATCAAATTTTAAATGAAAGATTAGCCCTTGAACAGCCACTGAAGAAAGTTACTAGAGCAGAAGGAATAAGTTATTCCTTTGGACTTTCATTAGAAGAAGATAACATTCAAAATATGGGAGCTAATGTAGGCCAGCGCAATGGAGGACAAATTAATAGAATTCGCTTTCAAGCAGAACGAATAAAATTTGATGCCAATGGTTGGCGAGCTAATAATGCTAGATTAACGAATGATCCGTTTTCTCCTCCTGAAGTTGAAGTTCGTGCCGAGGCAGCTACTTATAGGAACATAGCTCCTTTGGTGGACGAAGTAAAACTTACCAATTCAAGAGTTGTTCTTGATCAAATCAATTCTTTCCCAACTCAAGATCGTCTTATATTTGATCACAGAGATCGTCAACCAGGAGTTATTTCTTTTGGCTTTGATGACCGTGATAGAGGAGGACTATTTGTGGAAAGGGGATTTAATATTGTTGATACAGATAACATAAATTGGGAAATAACACCTCAATACTATATCCAGAAAGCAGTTTCTCCTCAAGGATTAACTGTTGATGATCAAAATACGGATCTATTTCAAGAAGATAAAGATGATATTGAATTAATAAGCCCCCCTGCTTTTGGTTTAGTTAGTGAAATTAATGCTAATTTAAATAACAAAACTACGTTTTTTGCCAGAACCTCCCTTACAAGTCTAGAATTTGATGATGTAGAAGATCGTTTGAGAGTCAAAAGTTTTGCACAGTATAGAATTGGAAATTCGGCTGCTCCTCATGATTTAAGATTTGAATATAATTATCGTGAACGCCTTTTCAACGGTTCTCTAGGATTTCAAACAGTTCGCAGTAGTGCTGGAATTCTTCTTGTTTCTCCTGATATCGCCTTAGATAAATCAGGTCTTCAGCTAAGTTATCAAGGGTCTTTTCAAACTGTTAATGCTGATACAGATAAATATAGTTTGCTTGGACTTAATTCTAGTGATAATCGAATTAGTTTAACTCGACTGCAAGGAGCTGTTTCTTTAAACCGTCCATTTTTATTATGGTATGGAAAAGCTCTTCCTCCTGATCCAGAACAGGGCTTAAAATATACTGCGACTCCAGTACTACCTTTCCTAGTTCTATCAACTGGAGTTACAGGAGTAACAAGTTTGTATGGTAATGGAGATTCTCAGCCTTCTATCTTGGGAAATATTAGGCTATCTGGACAAGTTGGTAATTTTTCTAAACCGTTCTTAGATTATACTGGCTTCAATATTAGCTTTAGTCAAGCGCTTAGAGGAGATCCTTCTCCATTTATGTTTGATCGTTTTGCAGATTTAAAAACTTTATCTTGGGGAATAAGTCAACAATTATATGGTCCAGTTCGTCTTGGTGTACAAAGCTCTTACAATATAGACAGAGATCGTGAGATTAATACTGATTTATTCATTGAATATAGTCGTCGTACATATAATATCCTATTACGATATAATTCAGTCTTAAAGGTTGGTTCTCTTTCTTTACGTATTAGTGACTTTAATTGGGGAGGAAATCCAGGTCCATTTGATGGTACAGGTATTAGACCTGTCATCCAAGGGATGCCTCGCTAGATAAAATATCGTGATATAATAGTAGGCTTGAGATAAAAACTCATCAATAAAGTTCAAATCATAGGGACATAAAATTAGAATGGTTAAATTAAGATTGAAAAAATTTGGAAAAAAACGAGAAGCTAGTTATAGAATAGTTGCTATAAAAAGTAGAGCTCGTAGAGATGGACGTCCTCTCGAAGAATTAGGATTTTATAATCCGAGAACTAATGAAACACGATTAAATATTCCTTCTATTGTTGCTCGTTTACAACAAGGCGCTCAACCAAGCGATACTGTTCGAGCTATTCTTGAAAAAGCAAAAGTTTTTGAACAAATTAATGTTTGAGTTGACTGATGTGATTAGTTCTCATAATTCTAAAACTCCTGACTACTTAAAATTAGTAGAATTTCTAATTGAACCTTTACTAGAGTCTCCAAAATCTTTAAGTATTGACTGTGAGAAAATCAACAGTAGTCAAAGAGTTTGGATAAGATTAGCTGTTGATGAAGTAGATAAAGGGCGAATTTATGGAAGAGGGGGACGTAATATTCAGGCGATTCAAACTATTCTGACTACAGCAGCAAGTACTGCAGGTCAATCGCTTTATCTTGATATTTATAATATACCTGATAAAAATATCTATTCTCAGGTTTCCCCAAGAAATCAACCTATGTCGTAAATTTGTTTGACGATGTTCTCATCTTTAAAGAGACAATGCATAATAATTGCTCTTAAAACTCGTTAATAAGAAAAATGAAGCCCATTGACATTCTAATACTTTCAAATGGCCCAGGAGAAATAACTACCTGGGTCAGACCTGTTGTAGTTTCTTTGCGCAATCTTCTTGGAAATGATCGCTCTCAAGTCAGAATTTCAGTAATGTTATCCCCATGTCCTCATAGTACAGGACAAGAATCTCTTATTGTTGAAAATTATATTGAAGTAGACCGAGTACAGTCTAGTAAGTTTTTTTTCCCTTTCATATTATTTGGAAAAACATCTGATAATTGGGACTGGAGAAAAAAAGGAATTGTTTTATTTTTAGGTGGCGATCAGTTTTATACTTTACTTGTTAGTAAAAGATTAGGATATAAATCTTTAACTTATGCAGAATGGGAAGCTAGATGGTATCGCTGGCTTGATACTTTTGCTGTTATGAATCAACCTGTTATTAATAAAGTTCCACAAATATATCAAAATAAATTTATAGTTGTTGGAGATTTAATGGCAGATTTTACTCCAGCTCCATTAGACATAGTGAAAATGGTTGGTAATCCTTTCATTGCTCTTTTACCTGGTTCTAAAGCAGGTAAATTAACTCAAGGGGTTCCACTCTGTTTAGCTATTGCTAAGCATATTTATCAACAGCGTCCTAATACTTACTTCATTCTTCCAGTTGCTCCTACGTTAAATATTAGCGACTTAGTCCACTATGCTCAATCTAGCCATAATCCTCTTGTAAAAGAAATGGGAGGAGTAGAGGCTAGTTTAACAGTTAGAAATATTAACAAGGTAAAAAAATACTTTTTACAAATTAATAATGGACCTAATATAGAATTAATTAATGATTCTCCAGCACATTCTTATTTACGTAAATGTTGCCTTGCACTTACAACTGTAGGAGCTAATACTGCAGAATTAGGAGCCTTGGGCATTCCAATGATAGTTTTACTTCCAACTCAAAAGCTCGATGCTATGAGAACATGGGATGGTATCCCAGGAATTTTATCTAGCTTGCCATTTGTTGGGAGTAAGTTTGCAAAATTTATAAATTCGCAAGTTATTAAAGAAGGTCGTTTATTTGCATGGCCTAATATATGGGCAAAAGAAAAAATTGTTCCTGAACTAGTGGGAGAGTTACAGCCGGATCAGATAGCTAACAAAGTTTTAGACTTTCTAAATAACCCTTTAAAACTACAAAAGATACACTATAACTTACTAAAAGTTAGAGGAAATTCTGGAGCAGCTTTTCGAATTGCTAAAATTATTAGAGATCAATTAGATTTGACTTAATACTTAATTGTTTTCATCATATGAAGTTAACCTTATATTAAGGTAAAGTAAATATTTATTTTAAAATAATTCAAATATATAAATAGGTTTATGTGTCCATAATGAACAAATTATGTAAGATTAGACTGAATAGTTCGTATAGAAATTTTTCCTGAAAAATTATTTTGTGAATAGAAGCATAACTTACTATATAAATGGTAAGATCTTCTTGTCTGGCACAGTCACAATATTAAGGAAAAACCATGGTAGAAGAGACAAAGCCTAAAGAAAAAAAAGAGAAAAAGGAAAAACCTCCTGCTATTGAGGATAAGCCATTTACTGAGTTTATAGAGCAGCATTTTGTACCTACTCTTAAAGAAAGTTTAAATAAAAAAGGGTTAACTGATATAGAACTATCTTTTACTCAAGCCCCAATTTCTATTGTTGGTGCAAGTACCAATGAATCTTGTTCGCAAATCATTGGTACTTGGAGTAATAGTCAACGTCAATTTATAATTTATTTTCCTGAAGAAAGCATTAGTGGTCAAAAGGCCTTTTCTTATGGCCATAATAATAAATTTTTTAGCACTCTTGAATCTTTTATGATAGACGAGCGCAAGGTTACTCTAGATCTTCTAATACTGTACACATTGCAGCGTATTACTAGACAGAAATGATCTGCTAAATATTTATTAAAACTGAGTTGATTAATCATATAGGTCATCAACTCTATAATGGTGAAGATATAGCCTAGATTATCTTAGTTGATAAATACTTATTGTGAGGATTAGCGCTTCAGAAAGAAAATATGTTGATCCTCACATAGGCTATATAATTATAGAAACATACTCATCATAGTAGGTAAGTCTTAAATAATCTTTTTTTTTACTTACTAAGATTAGAAGGTAGAAAACTCTCCTAAGATTTTTACTTCTGGTTCAAGTAATAATGACCAATGGTCTTGAACCTTTTGTTGAACATAGCGAATTAAATAGAAAATATCTTCTGCCTTAGCATGACCACAATTTAAAATAAAATTAGCGTGACAATGAGATATTTCAGCATCACCTACACGGTGACCTTTTAATCCTAATTGTTCTATTAACCATCCTGCTGAATATGACGAAGGATTTCGAAACACGCTTCCACAGCTTGGCTTGTCATAAGGTTGAGAACTTTTTCTTTTTTGAAGATTTTCTTGCGTTTTCTTTGTTATCTCTTCTCTAGTGAATCCTTGTTGCAGTTGAAGAGTTGCTTCAAGAACTAAATATTTTCCATTTTGCAAAAAGGAAGTTCTATAATTATAATTTAGATCTTCAGGTGTCAATGTTTTAATTTTACCATCGTAAGACAAAACAACTACATTCACTAATAAATCAGCGATACACTTATTGTGAGCCCCTGCATTCATAACAACTGCTCCACCAACTGTTCCAGGAATACCAACAGCCCATTCTAGGCCTAGCCAACCTTTTTTAGCAGCTTGCCAAGCGACACTGACAATTGGTCTTCCCGCAGCTACTGTAACACATCCTGTCTCCTCATTAAATTGATAATGACGAAAATTACGTGTACTTAGTACTAATCCTTCAATCCCTTTATCACTTATTAAAAGATTAGAACCAGCTCCCAGTAATGTTAATGACAAATTTTTACTTGAGAACCATTCAAAAGTTGCTTGTAGTTCTTGCCAATTATGGGGAGTTGCATACCATTGAGCTTTTCCACCTACTTTGTAAGAAGTGTAAGGAGCCAAAGATACATTACTATGAATCTTCCCCATAGCACCATGTGATTTAATATATCCAGACAAAGAAGGAAATAGATGAGTCATAAACTATCTAAATTAATTAAAGTTGACTGGAAAATACGACTGCTAGCTTAATAAATTGTTCCGTTTCATGGACATGGTACATACTATAGTTTAATCAATTTTAATTATTAGTTAATTCAACAAAGATTAATAATATTAGGGATAATTTGGTTTAGATTACCTGCACCCAAAAATAGAGCCAAGTCTTTAGGCTGTAATAATTCAGGAAGTTTCTGAGATAGAATTTCTAGAGATGGAAAATAAAATACTTGAGGATGGTTTTTCTTAACTTCTCTAACTAGATCTTCGCCATGTATATTATTAATATTAATTTCTCCAGCACCATAAATATCTGTTAAAACTACTAGATCTGCATTATTAAAACAAGTAGCAAATTTCTCTAATAAAGCAAAAGTACGGCTATATCGATGAGGCTGAAAGATAACAACTACACGATTAATTAAAGTATTGTCAATTTTAGAAACTGCTGCTGATAAAGTTGCATCAATCTCACTAGGATGATGGGCATAGTCGTCAATGAAAGTGATTTCGTTACAATAACCACGTTTTTCAAAACGCCTTTTTGGTCCTTGAAAATTTAATAGCGCATTTACAATGGTAGAAAATTCTAAACCTAGTTCCCTTCCAACAGCAATAGTAGCAAGAGCATTACTAATATTATGATTACCAAGAATAGTTAAATTTAGCTGTCCTAAGCAAATTCCTCTTTCCCAGACTTCAGCTCTAGCTCCTTTATTATCATTAATAAGATTTTTAACTTTATAATCTGCTTGCTTATTAAAATCTAGGCTATAAGTAATATGAGGTGAAAAGTATGAAGAAATAATTTTACAATCAAGAGAGCCAACCAGAATATCACATTGTGCTGCAAAAATTTGAAATGTGTTGATGACCTCATCTAAGTCTTGATAATAATCGGGATGATCCAGTTCTATATTGGTTATAACACCAATATGAGGATGATGTTTAATTAGGGAACCATCAGATTCGTCTACTTCAGCTACAAGATATCCTTCTTTTGCACCCATTCTAGCATTACCATCCCAAGCATCCACCTCACCTCCAATAATAATAGTAGGGTCAATACCTGCTTGAAGCAACATATATCCAATTAGGCTACTAGTTGTTGTTTTGCCATGAGTACCTGCTATGCCAATACTCTTATAATCACTGATTAAAGCTGCTAAGATATCAGAACGATGAAAAATAGGACAACCCTTTTTTTTTGCAGCAAGATATTCAGGATTGTCATTGGTAATAGCTGTAGAACAAATTACTTGAGGCAAATATTTTTTATTTTGAACAATTTTGTTGTCGTAATTAGAAGTGAAAATTTCTTCTAACACCTGTTTTTGGTTACAGTTAAAGAATTCCAAATTTATTGCTTCTTGATGATTAAAAATACGAACACCAACTTTTTGTAATCGTTCAATAATATTAGTTGAACGTAAATCAGATCCAGAAACAGGAAGCTTACGTTTGGCTAAAATATATGCTAGAGCAGACATTCCAATTCCGCCAATGCCAATAAAGTGAAAAGGCTGACCACTAAAGTCTATAGTTTTTCCCATCATCTCTCCTTACAAACCACACAACTAGAACGAAATTAATAGATTACAGATTTATGGCCACTACATAAAAAGCTAATTTGTTGGTTATAAAGCAGACCAAATCTAATAATAACTACATTTGATTTAAAGGTAAAGGTATTATATCTATCAAAAAATTATGAAAAAACAATACCACAACTTTTGACTATTAAAATATCTATTTTTAACCATTTTTGTATTTGCTAAGATCTCTTAGGAATAGGCTAATAAGAGGCAATAAATTAACAAAAATTGTAAAAAATCGTTTACTTGGAAAGGTAATACTCTAACTACATATAGATGTTAAAGCTAAACAGTTAAGTTACTGAAAATAAACTTTATCAAAAATAAAGTTTATTTAGCTTATGAAAAGTACGTTCAAAGTTATCAAAATTGGCTGTGATTTTAGTTTTTTAGGCAACATTGATTATTATCTTATACTTATCTAATATATGAAATATAAGAACTAATATTAATAGTAGTTTCTCTTAAGGAAATTGAATTATTCTATATATTCATAGACGTTCATTGGGTTTTAATTTAATAAACTTAATATTGAACAATAAGCAGGCCATTTTTGCAAAAAAAATAGTTTATAGTTTTTTGAAAATCTTATATTCTGTAATCTTTGCCTAATTAAAAACTTATAAAATTATCTAAGTCTCAGAGAAGTACATATTTGACTTTCCTAAATTTAAGACTATTGCTTTATTTCCTTCTTGCCAGTCCACAGGACATACCTCTCCGGGATAATTCTGAACATGTTGTATTGCCTTGAGAATACGTAACGTTTCATTGATACTACGTCCAAAGGATAAATTGTTAATTGTGATGTGTTGAATAATTCCTTCTCTATCAATTATAAATAATCCCCTTAAAGCGACACCAGAATCTGGATCTAAAACATTATAAGCATTACTAATTTCTTTTTTCAGATCAGATATTAAAGGATAGTTTATATCAGCCACACCACCATTTGTACGAGGTGTTTGAATCCAAGCTAAATGAGAAAATTCACTGTCGACAGAAATGCCTAGAACTTCAGTATTTATTCTAGAGAATTCCTCATATCTATCACTAAAAGCAATTACTTCTGTAGGACAAACAAAAGTAAAATTTAAAGGGTAAAAAAACAAGACAACATATTTACCAAGGTAGTCAGAAAGCTTCTTAACTTGAAATTCCTGATCCACTATTGCTGTAGCTATAAAATCAGGAGCAACTTGTCCAACTCGTAAATTTTCTTGTATGTTCATAGTTCGATCTCTAACAATAAAATCATTTAAGATTTATATTCTGTCATAAGCTTATCTTCAAGCTAATTATATTAGCTTTGTCTTAACTTATTTGTTTCTGAAACAAAATATTTTTAGAATTAGCTATATACAGCAGATATAGAAATAATATGAATATTAAATTAATTTCACCGTTATCTTTGAAAAAGTAGAGTGAGATTACTTTGGTTTAGTTCATAACCATTCCACCATCTATATTGATTACTTGTCCTGTAATATAAGCTGCGGAAGGATCAACTGCCAAAAATTTTACGAGCCCTGCTACTTCTTTCACCGTACCTAACCTTCTTAAAGGAATAGATTGTAAAATATTTTCTTTTTCTATATCTTTTGTCATATTAGTATCAATAAAGCCAGGAGCGATAGCGTTAACTGTTATACTACGACTAGCGACTTCTTTCGCTACTGATTTAGTAAAACCCAATATACCTGCCTTAGCTGCACTATAGTTGGCTTGTCCAGGATTTCCTACTTCGCCTACTACAGAAGAAATATTAATTATACGCCCACTTTTTTGCTTGAGCATGATCTTTATAACAGCTTGAGTACAAAGAAAAACTCCTGTAAGATTTAAGTCTATAACTGTTTGCCAATCATCAGGTTTCATACGTAATAACAATTTGTCCCGTGTAACTCCGGCATTATTAACCAAGATGTCAATCCTACCAAATGTATTTAATGTGGTGTCAATAAGTTTATTAATATCTTCTGAATTAGCAACATTGGCTTGAACCGCAATGGCTTCTCCTCCATTCTCTGTTATATTTT